>CALBRU010000346.1 GCA_937927695.1 uncultured Thiomonas sp.
GGCCTGCCCAATTCGCAGGCCATGCGAACGCGTTCCGGGCGAACTCGCCCCCCTCGCTCCTGTCGGGGAAAGCCCGGAGCTGGAGGGTGATCCGGCGTTGGACGTCGCGGGCGTGAATGACGGCACCGACACTTTCGGGGTGTAACTCCAACTGCTGTGGTGATCGGTCGCGAAACCGCCGCCGAACCCCGGCTGTTTGGCGCTGAGCCACTTGAGAGATTCAGCCGGAAGTTCGTCAAAGAACCGGCTGCGCAGGTTGTAGCGCGTCTGGCCGTGGAGCATGCGGGTCTGGGCCAGGCTGAGGTAGAGACGCTTGCGCGCGCGGGTGATGGCCACATACATCAGCCGACGCTCTTCTTCCACGCCATCGGTTTCGCTCAGCGCATTTTCGTGCGGGAACAAGCCTTCTTCCAGCCCGGTAATGAACACGGCGTCGAACTCCAATCCCTTGGCCGCGTGGACGGTCATCATCTGAATGGCGTCTTGTCCGTTCTGCGCCTGGTTGTCACCGGCTTCGAGCGCGGCGTGGGTGAGAAAGGCGGTCAGCGGCGAGAGGGTTTCGCCAGTTGCGGGATCGATGCCGTCTGTAGCGGGGAAGCTGTCGGGCGCCGCACCAAGCGCCTGACGCTGCTGAGCCGTTGCTTGCAGACCAAAGCCTTCCTGGGTGACGAAGGCTGCGGCGGCGTTGACCAGTTCTTCGAGGTTTTCCAGCCGCTCCTGGCCCTCGCGTTCCTCGCGGTAGTGGGCGTTGAGGCCGCTGGCTTCGAGCACATGGCGCACCAGATCGGGAAGGCTCATCGCGGCGGTCTGAAAGCGCATCTGCGCTACCAGATCGAGAAAGGCCTGCAGGCTGGCCGCCCCACGCCCCCCGAGGGCGTCCACGGCTTCGCTCAGCGGTGTAGCGCGCAGACGGGCGGCATCTTGCAACTGCTCCAGAGTGCGCGCGCCGATGCCGCGCGCCGGGAAGTTGACTACGCGCAGGAAGGCGGTGTCGTCCTGCGGGTTGTCGAGCAGGCGCAGGTAGGCCAGCGCATGCTTGACTTCCGCTCGCTCGAAAAACCGCAGACCGCCATACACGCGGTAAGGCAACCCGGCATTGAACAGCGCCCCCTCGATGACACGCGACAGCGCGTTGGCGCGATACAGCACGGCGATCTCGCTATGCACGAGCCCCTCGCGCAGCAATTGCCGGATTTCCTCGATCAGCCACTGGGCTTCGGCATAGTCGCTCGGCGCCTCGAACACGCGTACCCGTTCGCCCGCACCGGCCTCGGTACGCAGGTTCTTGCCCAGGCGGCGGGCGTTGTTGGCGATCAGGGTGTTGGCACTGTCGAGAATATGGCCGTGCGAGCGGTAATTGCGCTCCAGCTTGATGAGATGACTCACACGGAACTCGCGCTGGTAATCGTCCATATTGCCAGCATGTGCGCCGCGAAAGGCATAGATGCTCTGATCGTCGTCACCCACAGCAAACACGCAAGCACCCTGCGCGTCCTCCGGACCGGAGAGCAGTTTGAGCCACTGGTATTGCAGGCGGTTGGTGTCCTGAAACTCGTCCACCAGGATGTGCCGGAAGCGCTGCCGGTAATGCGAACGGATAGCCGCGTTGTCGCGCAGGATTTCGTAGGAACGCAGCAACAACTCGGCAAAATCGGCCACGCCGTCACGCGTGCACTGGGCCTCGTAGGCCAGATAGATCTCGGCCAATTGGCGGCTTTGCGGATCACGCGCCTCCACGTCGCCCGGACGCAGGCCCTGATCTTTGGCGCCGTTGATGAACCATTGCACCTGCTTGGGCGGGTGGCGTTCATCGTCCACATTCAACGCTTTGAGCAGCCGTTTGATACTGGCGAGTTGATCCTGGATGTCGAGAATCTGAAAGGTCTGCGGCAACCCGGCCTCGCGCCAGTGTGCACGCAGGAAGCGGTTGCACAAGCCGTGGAAAGTCCCGATCCACATGCCGCGCACCGGGATGGGAAGCTGGGCTGACAAGCGCGCCATCATTTCCTTGGCCGCCTTGTTGGTGAAGGTCACAGCCAGAATGCCAGCGGGCGTGACTTGCCCGGTGGATATCAGCCAGGCGATGCGCGTGGTGAGCACCCGCGTTTTTCCGCTCCCGGCGCCGGCGAGGATCAGGGCATTTTCACCAGGCAGGGTGACAGCGGCGTGCTGCTCGGGATTGAGGTTCTGAAGGAGTGCGGACATGGACGGATTCTAAGGAGCCCCGGCTAGGTAGCCCCGGCGCGGGCGTGAAAATCGCGTGAACAGGCACTAAACTCGTCCTACGTTTTCAGGGCGGGGTGAAACTCCCCACCGGCGGTAAGCGGCCTCTGGCCGCAAGCCCGCGAGCGCCCGGTTTCCGGGGTCAGCAGATCTGGTGCGATGCCAGAGCCGACGGTCATAGTCCGGATGAAAGAAGACGAACACGCCAATGCCGCACCGGGCCAGCCCGATGCGCGCGGTGGCGTGCGCCTTGAAACGTTCCCATCCAACTGCAAAGGAGCGTTTCCATGAAATCCCAATCCACCCAAGATCCCTCACCAGATGAGGGCCCGTCTGTTCAACAGCGCGTCGAGGCCGCCCTGGTTGCCCTGCGCGCGGGTCTTCCCGTCTTGCTGCAGGACGATGAGGACCGCGAGAATGAGGCGGACTTGATCGTTGCCGCCTCCATGCTCACCGAGCAGACCATGGCCCTGCTGATTCGTGAGTGCAGCGGCATCGTCTGCCTTTGTCTCACCCCAGCGCATGCTCAGCGTCTTCGCCTCCGGCCCATGGTCGAACACAACCGCAGCCGTTACGGCACGGCGTTCACCGTCTCGATCGAGGCCCGCAGTGGAGTGAGCACCGGCGTATCCGCGTTGGATCGGTTGCGCACCGTGCAGGCCGCAACCGCACCAGACGCGCAAGCCGACGACATCGTGAGCCCGGGACATGTGTTTCCGCTCGTTTCGGCGGAGGGCGGCGTGCTCGCGCGCCGCGGCCATACGGAAGGCGCCGTCGATCTGGCCGTGCTTGCCGGCTTGCCTCCCGCGGCCGTACTGTGCGAACTCATGAACCCGGACGGCACCCTGGCCAAAGGCGATGCCGTGCGACGTTTTTCGGCATTGCACGATCTGCCGATTCTCGGCATCAGGGATCTGGTGTCATATCGATCAGAACAGCCTGTTCCGCTTGGAATGGCTTGAGTCAAGCCACCTTGCTCACTCGAATCAGAGTGGCTCCTACAATGAACCACCGGGCCGCAAACTCTTGCCGCCCGGTTTTTTTGTGAGCGCAATCCGATTGCGCCGATTCAGGAGAGTCAGATGGACATCTTCGATTACGACAACATTCTGCTGTTGCCGCGCAAGTGCCGGGTGGACAGCCGCAGCCAGTGCGATCCGTCGACCGAGTTTGGCGGGCGGCGCTTTCGCCTGCCGGTGGTGCCGGCCAATATGAAAACCGTTGTCGATGCCAACGTCTGTCGCTGGCTGGCGGCCAACGGCTACTTTTATGTGATGCACCGCTTCGATGTGGATGTTGCGGCCTTTGCCCGCCAGATGCGCGATGCCGATTTGTTCATCTCGATCTCGCTGGGCGTCAAGGAAGACGACAAGGCGCTCATCGACCAACTCGCCGCCGAAGGCACCGGCGCCGACTACATCACCATCGACATCGCCCACGGTCATGCCGACAGCGTGCGGCGCATGATTGCGCACATCAAACACAAGCTGCCGCAAGCCTTCGTCATCGCCGGCAATATCGGCACCCCCGAGGCGGTAATCGACCTGGAAGCCTGGGGCGCGGACGCCACCAAGGTGGGCATCGGCCCGGGCAAGGTGTGCATCACCCGCATGAAAACCGGCTTCGGCACCGGGGGCTGGCAGCTTTCGGCGCTGAAGTGGTGCGCACGGGTGGCGACAAAACCGATCATCGCCGATGGCGGCATCCGCGAGCATGGCGACATTGCCAAGAGCGTGCGTTTCGGCGCCAGCATGGTGATGATCGGCTCGATGCTGGCCGGTCATGAAGAGTCGCCGGGCAAGATTGTGGAAGTCGATGGCCAGTTGTTCAAGGAGTATTACGGCAGCGCCTCCGAATACAACAAGGGCGCCTATCGCAACGTCGAAGGCAAACGCATTCTGGAGCCGCTCAAGGGCCGCCTGGCCGACACCCTGCGCGAAATGGAAGAAGACCTGCAAAGCTCCATCTCCTACGCCGGGGGCACGCAGCTCGCCGACATCCGCAAGGTCAACTACATCATCCTCGGCCAGAACAATGCCGGCGAACATGTGCTGATGTAAGCCGCTTGCAGGGGGCTGGGAATAGCATCTGCCACGAGCGCTACGAGCGCCGCAAGCTCTGCGCCCATTCATGCCACCCCGCCAATCCCCCCTTCCGACCGCCAGCAACGGCGCGCGCCTGCGCGTGCTGTTTGCAGGCATCTGCGCCCTCATCCTCACGGTAGGGCTCGCGCGCTTTGCCTACACCCCCATGCTGCCGGTGATGCACCGCGAGGCCGGCCTCACCAACCTGGCATCGGGCTGGCTAGCGACCTTCAATTACGCTGGCTACATTACCGGCGCGCTCATTGCCGCGGCGGTGGGCAATTTGCGGCAGAAGTTCGTGATGTATCGCATCGGGCTGGTGTTGGCCGTGGTGACAACCGCCGCACTGGGCTTCACCGACAACACCGCTGTCTGGGCCGTGCTGCGCTTTCTCTCCGGGCTGTCGAGTACGGCGGGGCTGCTGCTGGCCTCGGGCCTGGCGCTGAACTGGCTGATCCGCCACGGTCACCGGCCCGAGCTGGGTCTGCATTTCACCGGTCTGGGGCTGGGCATCGTGGTCTCGGGTCTGGCCGTTGGCGCCATGATGGATCGGCTCGGCTGGGCGCAGCAGTGGATTGGGCTGGGCCTGCTCGGTCTGGTGTTTTTCGTACCCGCCTGGCTATGGTTGCCCTCGCCCGCGGCGTCCGGACCCTTGGGGGGCGCTGGCGCAAAAACCGCTGTCGTTCCGCCCCCGAGGCGCTGGATGGCTTTGTTCATCGCCGTCTATTTTTGCGCCGGTTTCGGCTATGTGATCAGCGCGACCTTCATCGTCGCCATTCTCGACAAACTGCCGGCGCTGGCGGACAAGGGCGGCTGGGTCTGGGTGATCGTGGGGCTTGCCGCGGCGCCGTCGAGCTTTGTATGGGATCGGCTGGCGCGCAGCATGGGTGACCTCCAGGCGCTGCTGCTGGCGTTCGGGCTGCAGACCGTTTCCATCATTCTGCCCGCGATGACGCTCAATCTGCCGCTGAATCTGCTCAGCGCCGTGCTGTACGGCGGCACGTTCGTGGGCATCGTCAGTCTCACGCTCACGCTGATCGGCCGCAGCTTTCCCGACAACCCCGCCAAGGCCATGGCCCGGCTGACTTTGAGCTACGGCGTGGCACAAATTGTCGCCCCGGCGATGGCCGGTTCGATTGCCGCGCAAACAGGGAGCTACCGCGGCGCGCTGGTCATCACAGCGGTGGTGATGCTCGCGGGCATGGGGCTGTTGGGGGTGATGCTGCGCGACGCCGCACGGCAAGCGTCGGCGCGCTGATCAGGCCGCGGCAAGCAGCGCGCGCATGTATTGCGCCGTGCCTTCTTCCACCGAAGCGAAGTGATGGGTGCAGCCCGCCGCCCGCAGATGACTGAGATCGGCCTGGGTGTGGCACTGATATTTGCCAACCAACGCGTCGGGAAACGGAATGTAGGCAATCTCGCCTCCATCCACCAATTCCGCCAGACTCAAAACCGGTTGTCCCGCCTCCAGCCGCAGGGTGTTGACCACGGTTTGCGCCACATCGTTGAACGGCTGCGCGCGACCTGAGCCGAGGTTGAAAATACCGCTCTTGCCCGGGTGATCGAAGAACCAGAGATTGACGGCCACCACATCGTCGATCCAGACGAAATCGCGTTCCTGCAAACCGGGGCCGTAGCCCTGATATTCGCCAAACAACTTGACCTGACCGTGTTCGCGGTATTGGTTGAAGTGATGAAACGCCACCGACGCCATGCGCCCCTTGTGCTGTTCGCGCGGGCCGTACACGTTGAAATAGCGAAAGCCCACGATTTGCGTTGTGGCATGCGGCAGCACGCGCCGCACCACCTGATCGAACAGCAGCTTGGAATAGCCGTAAACATTGAGCGGGCGCTCGAACTCGGGCGACTCGCGAAACACGTTGCTGGCGCCGTAGGTGGCGGCACTGGACGCATAGAGCACACGCACGCCCTGCTTCTGCCCGGCGTCGAGCAGCATGCGGCTGTTGCGGTAGTTGTTGTCGAGCATGTAGCGGCCGTCGTGTTCCATGGTGTCAGAGCAGGCGCCCTGGTGAAACACGGCCTCGACCTTGCCGTAGTGCCCGCTGGCGAACTGCTCGAAGAACACCGTCTTGTCGATGTAGTCGCAGATCTGCAAGTCCACCAGGTTGTGAAACTTGTCGCCGCGGGTGAGGTTGTCCACCGCGATCACTTCGGTGATGCCGCGGGCGTTGAGCCCCTTGACGAGATTGCTGCCGATGAAACCGGCCGCACCGGTGACGATGACTCTCATGTCGTTCCCCAAAGTTCCTTCGGCGTCACGCTGGCGGTGCCCAACTTGCCGACCACAATGCCCGCCGCCCGGTTGGCCGTGCGCACCGCGTCTTCCATGGAAAGCCCTGCGCCGAGCATCACGGCCACCGTGGCAATCACCGTGTCGCCCGCGCCTGAAACGTCATACACCTCTTTGGCCTCGGTGGGAATATGCAGTTCACCGGTCTCGGTGTACAGACTCATGCCTTCTTCCGAGCGCGTCAGCAACAGCGCCTTGAGGCTGAGCTTTTTGCGCAGGCCCTGCGCACGCGCGGTGAGGTCTTGTTCACTGCTCCAATCGCCCACCACTTGCGCTAGCTCGGCGCGGTTGGGCGTCAGCAGGGTGGCGCCGGCGTAACGGCTGTAGTCGCGGCCCTTGGGATCGACCAGAATGGTCTTGCCCTGGGTGCGCGCCAGATTCATCATCTGGTCGAGGTGTTCGAGGCCGCCTTTGCCATAGTCGGACAGCAGCACCACGTCGTGGAAGGTCAGTTCCTGCTCGTAGCGTTCCATCATCGCGGCGAGCACTTCGTGGTCGGGCTTTTGCTCGAAGTCGAGGCGGATGAGCTGCTGCTGGCGCGACACCACTCGCAGCTTGACCGTGGTTTTGAGCGTGGGGTCTTGCCGCATGGCGTTGCGGATGGGGGTATCGACCAGCAGCGTGACCAGCTTGCGGCCCGGCTCGTCCGCCCCAACCACCGAGAGCAGCGTGGCCTGCGCGCCCAGCATGGCGGCGTTGAGCGCCACGTTGGCCGCGCCGCCCACGCGGTCTTCGTCGCGCTGCACGCGCACCACGGGCACCGGCGCCTCGGGAGAAATGCGATCGGTCGAACCGAACCAGTAACGATCGAGCATGACGTCACCGACGATAAGCACACGGGATTGGGCGAGTTGTTCTGCGTTCATGATCCGAGAAGGGAGAGTTCTTCCAGGCGGCGAGGCGGATAAGTCTCCCACCCCTGACAGCCTGGACAGTGCCAGAAATATTGCCGCGCCTCAAAGCCGCAGGCCGCGCAGCGGTAGCGTTGGCGACTACGCAAGGCATTGTCCACCGCGCCCTGCATGGCGGCTGCTGCTTCGGGCACGGTGGCGCCGGGCATGGGGTGTTCGAGCACGCGCTTGAGCGCCAGCAGGCTGCGGTGCGACTGCAAATAGTCCTGCGCGCACCGGGCCTGCGAGGCGGGATCGGGGTCAAGCAGCAGCACGGCGTCGAGCAGGTCGATGGCCGGGGTCTGCTGCAAACGCTGACGCAGCCACATCAGCCCTTCGGCCACCTGCCCGAGCTGCTGACGCAGTTGGGCGATCTGCACTGCCGCCAGCGCAATGAATTCAGGCTGCACCAGATCGATGGATTCCAGCATGCGCAAAGCCGATTCCAGCTCACCGTGCTGCTGCGCCCACTGTGCGCGCAGCAAGCGCGGCCGCACGCCCTGAGGCGCCGCCTGCAGCGCGGCGTCGAGCGACTGCTGGGCCTCCTGCAGCCGCCCTGCCGCGTGATGTTGCACGGCCAGCTCGCACCAATACTGCGCAATCTGCCGCTGATAGGCGCCGGTGGCGCGCAGCTCCAGTTCGCCGGCACGCGCAATGGCCTTGTTCCAGTCTTGGGTGCGCTCGCTGATTTGCAGCAGCGCGGTCAGCGCCTGGGAGGCATAGGCGCTGCGGCGCAGATCTTCATAGGCGGATTCGGCGCGGTCGAGCAGCCCGGCCTTGAAAAAATCCTGCGCCAGGGCGAGTTGCGCGCGCTCGCGAGCTTCGCGAGGCAGGTCGGCGCGGGCGAGCAGGTTCTGGTGTACCCGCACGGCACGTTCATATTCACCGCGGCGGCGAAACAGATTGCCTAAAGCGAAGTGCAGATCGACGGTATCTGGATCGGCAGTCATGGCTTCGATGAAGGCGTCGATGGCCTTGTCCTGCTGCTCGTTGAGCAAATGGTTGAGACCGCGGTAGTAGGCCTGCGGAGCATCACGCCGCAGGGCGCGCTCCTTGCCCACCTGCCGCAGATCCACACGCGCCGCGAGCCACCCCAGCGCGAACATCAGGGGCAGGATCAGCAGCCACCAAAG
>CALBRU010000347.1 GCA_937927695.1 uncultured Thiomonas sp.
CGGCAAACGGCGCGGTAGCTATTCGGCGCAGTATCTGCGCGCCGAATACGAATATGGCATCACGAACAGCCTGAGTGGAGCGATCTACCTCAACGGTTATCGTCACAGCTACAACTGCGGCACGATAGGCTGCGCCGGGCCGGTGGCGGACGGAGAAATCACCGGCAGTCTCCACCGGACGCAGTTCAGCGGGTTCTCGCTGGAACTGAAAAAAATGCTGCTCTCCCCCTACAAAGATGATTTGGGCGTGGCGCTGTATGGCGAAGTGACCTACGACAGCGTTGACCCGATTACCGGCGAAAAAGGGCAGGGCTATGAGGTGGAAACCAAGCTCATTCTGCAGCGGCCCTACCTCGACGGCCAGTTGCAGTGGATGACCAATCTGGAGTTGGAAGCCGAGTCGTGGCGGCCCAGCGCTGGCGGCGGTACGGAGTATGCGGTGGCCCCGCGGCTGCGAACGGGCCTGTCGTATCGCTTTGCGCCGAACTGGTTCATCGGCGCCGAAGGCTGGGTCGATGCCGAGATTCTCAAACCCGCGAATCAGTCCTGGGAATTCGATCACTGGGATTTCTTCGCCGGCCCGTCCATCCACTACGGCGGCAAGGCCTGGTGGGCCACGCTGACCTGGGCCCAGCAGATCGGCGGCTCCAACGAGTCGGACAACAACGCCACGGGCGTGCATCTTGCCGATCATGAGCGGCGCGAAATCCGGCTCAAGGTTGGCTACAACTTCTGAGGCCTGGATCATTTTTGAAAGGAACAGGCATGCAAGGATGGCACCCCTATTTATTGATGCCTCTGGCCGCGTTGGTTGCTGCGCCGGTCGGCGCTACCGAATATCTGACGGTTGAGCAGGCACAGAAATCGCTGTTCCCCGAGGCGGATCGATTCATTGCGGCGCCGGTGCAGTTGAGTGCGGCGCAAAAATCCGCGATCGAGGCGCGCTCCGGCTTGAAGCAGCGCTGGGATAAGCAGGAGGTCTGGCGAGCAGAGCGAGAGGGCAAGTTGCTCGGCTGGTTCATCGTCGATGATGTGGTGGGCAAGCATGAATTCATTCACTACGCGGCCGCACTTTTGCCACAGGGGCGTGTGCGCGGGATCGAGGTCATGATCTACCGCGAGACCCACGGCGATCAGATCCGCCAGTCCAGTTGGCGAAAGACGCTGGAAGGCAAAACGCTGGCCGACCCGTTCAAGCTCGACAAGGACGTGCCCAATATCAGCGGTGCCACGCTGTCTTGCCGCAATGTGATGAACGGAGTCAAACGCCTTCTGGTGTTGCAACAAGTTGCGTTGCAGGCGGGCACATGAAAGACGAATCCATCACCGTGCGCAGGCTTCGGCCCTTGCTGGGAACCTGGGTGGAGATTCTGGCCACTGGGAGACCGGCTCGGGTAGAGCGGGCCGTGAAAAGCGCTTTTTTGCATATCGCCCGGGTGCAGCAACGCATGAGTTTTCATGCGCCAGACAGTGTGCTGAGCCGCATCAATCTGCATGCGCACCATACGCCCCAGCCCGTTGATGCCTGGACCTGGGATGTGCTGCGCAAGGCGCGTGCCTTGTCGCTGGCCAGCGAAGGCCACTTCGACATCACCTTGGGCGCGCGTCTGGTCAAGCGTGGCGTACTGCCCGATCATGGCTTTGCCACGCTTGAAGCAGCCATCGGCAGCGATGCGCTGGTGATGTGGCCCGGACGGCGCGTGGGGCTGCGTCGCCCCGTGCTGCTGACGCTCGATGGCATCGCCAAAGGCTATGCGGTGGATCTCGCCATCCAGAGTTTGCAGCGCGCAGGCATTGAGCAGGCCGTGGTGAACGCAGGCGGTGATCTACGGGCTTTTGGCCCTCACGCCGTGCCCTTGGGAATACGCCTGGCCAACGGCGCCGTGTGCCGCTCAGGATCGCTGCGCAACGCGGCTGTGGCCAGTTCGATGGTGGGGCACGCACAATCAGCGCGGCAGAACTTTCCCGGCTGTGTCTTGCACCCCGGTGATGGCAACTGGGACTCAGCGGCGCCCCAGGTCTGGACGGTGCAAGCCGAGACTTGCTGGCGGGCCGACGCGCTGACCAAAGTGGCAGCGCTCTTGGCCCCGGTGCGGCGGCAAGTATTGGTGGCGCGCTTGGGTGGCCGCATTCTTCAGCCTGAAAGCGCCTCAACGCAGGATGCAGCCGCTTGAAAACTTATCCGCGCCGTTTCGTATGGGTCTTGTATCTGACCTTGTTCGCACTGCTGACAACGGGCTTGTTGCTGACGCCCGGCGCGCTGCAAATGCGCCTGGATTGGGGCATGCCGTGGTCTCTGCCCAGCGGTTTGCGTACCTGGGTGGCTGCGGGCCATGCGCTGAGTTTTCTTTCGATACTCGGCCTCGTCGGCGCGGTGTGGGCCGTCCATATTCGGGCCGGATGGGTCAGGCGGGAGAATGTGCGCAGCGGTCTGCTTCTGCTGGCGGCCTTTGGCTTGCTAAGCCTGAGCGGGATGGGCCTGTATTACGCCGGAGGTGAAAACCTTCCTGCTTGGAGCGCGGTGGCTCACTTGCTGGCCGGCGGCCTGCTGCCCGTGTTGTTTGTAGCGCACCTATTGGGCGCCCGCGCCGCGGCGCGTCGCGCATGGCCGCGGCACCGCAAAATGTTTCAACCGATGGCTCAATCAACAACTCAGCCCGCCGCTCGCGCCAGCACGGCGCGCACCGCGCCCTGCGCATCACAAACGGTTTCGACTCGGTCGTAAGCCGGATGCTTTTCCAGCAGCTGCATCATCGCCGGGCCTTGGCCGAGGCCGACCTCCATGCCGAGCCAGCCGCCCGGCCTCAGTAGCGGTGGGGCTTCACGGATCAGCCGCATGAGAATGCGCACGCCGAACGGCCCGCCATCGAAGGCCAGATGAGGTTCGTGTCCGACGATTTCGTGCGGCATGGTGTCCATCTTGTCGGTGGAGATGTAGGGTGGCAACGAGACCACCAAGTCCACCTTGCCCTGAAACTCGGCGCCGAACGGCGCGAGCAGATCTCCGGTATGCAGGCTGACGCGCTGGTCCAGATCGAGATTTTGGGTGTTGGCGTGGGCCAGGTCGATGGCGGTTTGGGAAATGTCGGCGCCATGCACCTGCGCCTGCGGAACGGCGTGAGCGAGCGCCAGGGCCAGATTGCCTGAGCCGCAGCACACGTCGATCACGATGGGGGGCGTTGTCGCGGCCTCGGCCATCGAACGCAGTTTTTGCGCCGCGATCTGGCCGAGCAGTTCGCTTTCGGCGCGCGGAATGAGGGCTTCGGGCGAGGCCAGCAGTTCGAGCCCCATGAAACGCTGCCATCCGGTCAGGTAGGCGATGGGCTCCCCGGCCACACGGCGCTCGATCAGGCCGTCGAGCGCTTCGATCTGCGCGGCGCTCAGCGCGACCAGGGGTGTTTCTGCCGCAGCGTGCAGAGACATCGGGTGTCCGGCGGCCAGCAGCCAGAGGGCACGCAGGGCGGATGCGGGCGTCTCTTCCGGCTTGTCGGGCAGGATGTCGAGGGCCTGAGTGAGCCGAGCCAGACGCTGTTCGAACGCAGCCTGCGCGTCCGGGCCAAGGGCTTGCAGATCGGGGGCGGTGTGTGCTGGCGGTGATGCGGCGTCGAGATTCAAGAAACGCTCTCCTGAGAAGGATGAAAAATGGGCTCGATCAACGCAGGCCGGGCGTGTAGGTAGCGGGTGGTACGCCGCTTGGCGTCGATGTCGCTGAGCACGGCAGCGGCGCGTGCCTCTGGAATGGCCAGTGCCTCGGCCAGTTCCGCAGCGCTGTAGCCGTGATTGCGGGCCCAGAGGGCCAGGTCCATTTGATGCCAGGGCAGGGCGAAATAAAACTCGTCCTGGCCTTGCGGCAGGCTATAGGTGTCGGTGGTTGGGGCTGCGTTGCACACGGCATCGGGCAGGCCGAGATGCCGCGCCAGGGCGTAGACCTGAGTTTTGTAGAGGTGGGCGATGGGTTTGAGATCGGCGGAGCCATCGCCGTTTTTCACAAAAAAACCTTGGTCGTATTCGAGCCGGTTGGGCGTGCCGATGACCGCATAGTTCAGACGATCGGCGTGGAAGTATTCGAGGGTTTTGCGCAGGCGCTGCTTATGGTTGGTTGCGGCGACGATTTGCAGATATTCACGCAGCGGCAGCCGCGCCTCATGCATTTGCCCGCCAGGCGCCTGGGCGATGAGCTTGAAATGGTTGATGCCACCGGCCAGCCCGCCAGAAATGGCGAGCTTGATCTTCCATTGCTCGGTGTAGCCAGGCAGCACCGCACGCACGGCCTCGTCGCGCCAGCGATAGCAGCCGATGGCCTCCAGCGCGGGGGCGATGTTTTCCACCGTGGATTCGATGCCGAGCTGCTGTGCGACCTGTCCGCCCAGACTCGCGCTGCTGTCCGACGAATCTCGCTCGGGCATGAGCAGGCCGAACACCCGCTGCGGCCCGAGGGCGCGCACCGCCAGGGCCGCGCACACCGAGCTGTCAACGCCGCCGGACAGGCCCAGCACCACGCCGCGCTTGTTGAAGCCGCGCAGGGTGTGGAGGAAAAAGTCGGCAATGCGTACGGTTTCAGCCTCGCAGTCGATGGCGAGCACATCGGTAGTCAGCGCAGGGCGGGTCATGCTTAGGCTGCCTGCTTGCGTTGCACATAGGCAGCGATGGCGGCCACGCTGTCGAGGTTGTCGGGCACCATTTCGATGTCGGCCACCTGAATGCCCCAGTTCTCTTCGAGGAAGAGGATGAGTTCGAGCACGCCGGTGGAGTCGAGAATGTGCAGATCGAGCAGCGAGTCGGTATCGCTGTAGTTCGTGTCGCGCGCGCCGAGCAGAAAGTTGCTGTCGATGTAGTCGCGAATTTTTTTCTGAATGTCAGACATGGGAATGAAGCCTCGGTAAGAGCAAAAATGAGGAAGGACAGCAGAAGGGGCGGGCTCAGCGCAAGCCGGTTTTTTTGATTTTTCCAGTGTCAGTGCGGGGCAGGGCATCGACAAATTCAACGTATTTCGGCGCCATGAAGTTTTCGATATGCGCCAGGCAGTGCTTGATCACTTCGCGCTCGGTGAGCGTGTAGCCCGGCTTGCAGACCACAAAGGCTTTGACCGCCTGGCCGAGCAGCGGGTCGTCCACGCCGATGACGGCCGCCTCAAACACGCCATCCAGCGAATGCAGCACGTTTTCAACTTCGCGCGGGCTGACTTTTTCGCCCCGGCTTTTGATGATGTCGTCGCGCCGCGCCACGAAATACAGCCAGCCTTCTTCGTCGGTGCGAAACAGGTCGCCCGAATACAGCACCATTTCACCGGGAATCGGCCCCGGACGCAGACGCTGCGCGGTTTGCTCGGGCTTGCGCCAGTAGCCGCGCATCACATGGCTGCCGCGGATGACCAGCTCGCCGGTGCTGCCGTTGGGCAGGCGACGGCCTTCGTCGTCCGCCAGCCAGACTTGTTCATTGGGCATGCCGCGCCCGACGCTGCCGGGGCGCACATCGAGCTGTTCCGGCGGCAGGTAGGTCACCCGCTTGCACTCGGTCAGTCCGTACATGGAAAACAGCGTGGCCTGCGAAAACAGCGCGCGAATCTGCGCAATTTGCGTTTGCGGCAAGGCCGCCGCGGTGTTGGTGATCAGCCGCAGCGCCGAGAGGTCGAACTCATGCAGCGCCTTGAGGTTGGTCAGCAGGGTGAACATGGTGGGCACGCCGGGGAACACCGTCACCCGCTCCTGCGCCATATTGGCCAGCACTTTGATCGGGAAGGTGAACGAGCGCTCCAGCAACACGGTGGCGCCCAGGCTGAAGGCCATGAGAACCTGATACAGCCCGTAGTCGAAGGCCAGCGGCAGGGCGCAGACAATGATGTCGCTCTGCCGCAGCCCGAGGTAGCCGCGCACCGAACGCAGCGCGGTGAGCATGTTGAGATGGGTGAGCATCACCCCTTTGGCATCGCCGGTGGAACCCGAGGTGTAGATGATGGCGGCCAGATCCTGGTCGATCAGATCGGGTTGCGTAGGTGAGCGGGCCGCACCGGGCAGGGCGGCAGGAAAGGCGCACTCGCGTGGATCGGGCGTGCCGACGTCCGGCTTGCCCTGCGCGTACGCCCTGAGCATGTAGCAATGACGCACGCTGGGGTTCAGCGCCAGGGCCGCGCGGCTGGTTTCGGCCAGTTCCTGCTGAGTGAGCAGGGCGCAAGCTTCGGAATCGTTGAGGATATACGCCAGCTTGTCGGCCTTGGTAAGCGTGTTGACCGGCATGAACACTGCACCGATCTTGAGCACGGCGTACATGGCCGCGATCATTTCCACGCAGTTGTCGAGAAACAGCGCCACCCGCTCACCGCGTTGCACCCCATGAGCTCGCAATGCCGCGGCGATGCCCTCCACCTGGTGGGTCAATTCGCCATAACGGGTCGTCACGCCTTCGCGCACGATGGCGCGATGTTCGGAAAACTCGGCGGCGCTGGTCTCGAAAGTGTGGTGAAGCAGCATGAACGTCCATTAAAAACGAGGTAACCCAGCATAAGGGCGGAGTGTGCTGACGCGTCACCCCGCAATTGCACGGAAAGCGCCTGAGTGTGATTTTTTTGGGGGGGCTTGGTGGCGCGAAAGCGACGGCGTCCCGCTATGCTTGGATTTTCAATTCAGAGCACAAGCATGGGACTGGGGCTTTACATCATCGGCGACGAAATCCTGTCGGGAAAAAGGCAGGACAAACATTTTCCTCAGATCCTGGCTCTGCTCAAGGCGCGAGAGATGCGGCTGGACTGGGTGAGCTATCTGGGCGACGACCCCGCCCAGCTGACCGAGGCATTCGCCGCCAGTTTCCGACGCGGCGATGTCGCGCTGAGCTGTGGCGGCATCGGCGCCACGCCAGACGATCACACCCGGCAGAGCGCCGCAGCCGCGCTGGGCCTGCCGCTGGAGTTGCACCCCGAGGCCAAGGCGCTGATTCAGCAGCGGGTCATCGAAGCCGGGTTGGGCGATGTGGACAGCCCCGCCAACCAGCAGCGCTTGCACATGGGTATGTTTCCGCAGGGCAGCGCCATCATTCCCAACCCCTACAACCGCATTCCGGGCTTTTCCATCCGGCAGCATTACTTCGTCCCGGGCTTTCCGGTCATGGCGTGGCCGATGCTCGAATGGGCGCTGGATGGTCCGCTGGCGCATCTACACGGCCAGGGCCATCAGGTTGAACGGGCCGTGATCGTGCGCCACGCAATGGAGTCCGACCTCACGCCCTTGATGGAAGACATCGAGCAGCGGTTTGCCGGCATCAAGGTTTTCAGCCTTCCTAGTGTGGATCACCCGGTTTGGGGGCGGCACATTGAACTCGGCGTGAAGGGCGACTCGGCTGCCGTCAGTGAGGCATTCGACTATTTGCGAGCCCACCTCCCGGAAGGAAGTTGGGAGAACGCACCAAAATGAGCTGAAACGCACCGACAAAGTGCATGAGAGTTTTCAGCACTTTTTTGGTGCATTTTTCGCCGTCTGCAAACCCCGTCTTTTCTCTTGGCGGGAGGAGCCAGGTTTCAAACGATCTGGGCACGCTTTCTGCTAGATTCCCTGCACTGCGCGGAGCATTGCAGCCAACGATGTCGAGTGGCGTCTTCAACACGACCGATGCCCACCCCAACGCATTTCAACCTGACAGGAGATTTTCATGAGCAAAACAGTCGCCGACGTGATGGGCATGGTGAAAGAGCACGAAGTCAAATTCGTCGATTTCCGTTTCACAGACACCCGCGGCAAAGAGCAGCACGTTACGGTGCCTGTCTCGCATTTCGATGAAGGCAAGTTCTCCGATGGTCATGCCTTCGACGGCTCGTCCATCGCTGGCTGGAAAGGCATCGAAGCCTCGGACATGCTGCTCATGCCCGACCCGAACACCGCCAATATCGACCCGTTCTACGAAGAAACCACGCTGCTGCTGAGCTGCGACGTGCTCGAACCCGGTGACGGCAAACCCTACGACCGCGATCCACGCTCCATCGCCAAAAAGGCCGAGGCTTATCTGAAAGCCTCGGGCATCGGCGATACCGCCTTCTTCGGCCCCGAGCCCGAATTCTTCATCTTCGACCAGGTCCGCTGGAATGTGGACATGTCGGGCTGCTTCGTCAAGGTCGATTCCAACGAAGCCGCCTGGGCGAGCGGCGACAAGCTGGAAGGCGGCAATATGGGCCACCGTCCGGCGGTGAAGGGCGGCTATTTCCCGGTCCCCCCGGTTGATAGTCTGCAAGACATCCGCTCCGAAATGTGCCTGCTGCTCGAGCAGATGGGCGTGCCGGTCGAAGTGCACCACCACGAAGTGGCCAACGCGGGTCAGTGCGAGATCGGCACCAAGTTCTCCACCCTGGTGCAGCGCGCCGACTGGACGCAGATGCTCAAGTATGTCGTGCAGAACGTGGCCCATGCCTATGGCAAGACCGCGACCTTCATGCCCAAGCCCATCGTCGGCGACAACGGCTCGGGCATGCACGTGCACCAGTCCATCTGGAAGGACGGCAAGAACCTGTTCGCCGGCAACGGCTATGCCGGCCTGTCCGAGACCGCCATCTACTACATCGGCGGCATCATCAAGCACGCCAAGGCGCTGAACGCCATCACCAACCCCGGCAGATCGGAAGAGCACACGTCTGAACTCCAGTCACTAGCTTATCTCGT
>CALBRU010000348.1 GCA_937927695.1 uncultured Thiomonas sp.
GGTCGAGATACTCCTGAATTTGCCCGGCTTTTTCCTGCCCTTCCTCGTTGATGGGAATACGGATCTTGCCGCAGGGGCTAGTCATGGCTTTGCTCTTCACCCCGGTCACCTGGCCCTCGATATCGAAGTAGCGGATCTCGCGGAAGTTGAACAGCCGGGTGTAGAAATCCGCCCATTCGCCCATGCGGCCGCGGTGCACGTTGTGGGTGAGGTGATCGATGGTGGTCAGACCCGCGCCCACGTGCTCCGCCGCCGCATCGTGCACTGGCTCGAAGTCCACGTCGTAGATCGAAATATCGCCAATCCCGCCGTGCCTCCCGCCCTTGCCGCGCCAGCGATCGACGAAGTAGATCAGGCTGTCGCCGATACCCTTGATCGCCGGGATGTTCAGCTCCATCGGGCCACTGCGGCTATCGAAGCCCCAGGCGCCCAGTTCCAGCGCGCGCTTGTAGGCGGCGTTGGCGTCGTGAACGCGGAAGGCAATGGCGCAGATGCTGGGGCCGTGCAGCCGGGCAAAGCGCTGCGCGAACGAGTCCGGCTCGGCGTTGACGATGAAGTTGATGCCGCCCTGGCGCCACAAGGTCACGTTCTTGTGACGATGGCGGGCTACCGCGCGAAAGCCGAGTTGGGCGAATAGGACGCCGAGCTTTTCAGTCTCAGGCGCGGCATACTCGACAAACTCGAAACCGTCGGTGCCCATGGGGTTCGAGGCGGAGGAGGTATTCAGGGTGTTCATGCGGCGGTCTCCTGTTTTTTGGAATGCACAAACTGTAGGCCAGCACTCGCGCAGGGTTTCAGCAAAACTCGCGCCATTTTGGCGTATAGCGGGAAAATCCTGCGCGCATCAGCCCGTACGATCCGATAAGCTGCATACATCCACAACCCTCTATCAAATCAGAGCGAAGGCCCGCCCATGAACCGCGTATGGGACATCTCCCCGACCGTCTCGCCCTCCGCCCCGGTGTTTCCGGGCGACGAGCCGTTTTCCCTGGAGTGGGCGGCGCGGCTCGGCCCCGGCTGCCCGGTCAATCTCAGCGCCGTGCGGCTTTCGCCCCATGTTGGCGCGCATGCGGACGCGCCGCTTCACTACGCGAACGACGGCGCGAGTATCGATGAAGTGGGTCTTGCACCCTACCTGGGCCCATGCCGGGTGATTCACGCCCTGGATTGCGGCGCCCTGATCGACATCGCCCATCTGCAACATGCTGCAGCAAACCTGCCCCCGCGCGTGTTGGTGCGCACCCGCTCCCGAGCGCTAACGGTCTGGTCGGAAGATTTCGCGGCGTTCGCCCCCGCGACGGTGAGCTGGCTGGCCGCGCAGGGCGTGACCCTCATCGGGCTCGACACCCCGTCGGTCGATCCCGCAAGCAGCAAGACACTCGACAGCCACGCGCAACTCTTGCGGCATGAGCTGCGTGTGCTCGAAAACCTCGTGCTCGATGACGTTCCCGAAGGCGACTATGAACTGATCGCCCTGCCCCTCAAACTGCAAGGCGCCTGCGCCTCGCCGGTGCGCGCCGTGCTGCGCGAACTTTGATCTCCTCCTTCCTATGCCAACGCTACAACGCCAAGACGGCCTCGCGCTCGACGCAGCCGATCCCCTCGCCCCGCTGCGCGAGCAATTCACCCTGCCCGACGACGTCATCTACCTCGACGGTAATTCGCTCGGCGCCCTGCCCCGGGCGACCGCCGCGCGGGTGCAGACCGTGCTCACCGAGGAATGGGGCGAAGGCCTGATCCGCAGCTGGAACACGGCGGGCTGGATCGATCTGCCCCGGCGCGTGGGCAACAAGATCGCCCGCCTCGTGGGCGCCGCGCCCGACGAACTGGTGGTGACCGACTCCACCTCCATCAACCTCTACAAAGTGCTCAGCGCCGCGCTGGCCATCGCCCGCGTCGATGCCCCGCAGCGCCGCGTTATCGTTTCCGAGCGGGAAAATTTTCCGACCGACCTCTACATGGCCCAGTCGCTCGCCGCACAGCACGGCATGCAGCTCGAACTCGTGGAGCAGGGACAGGCCCTGGGCCGTCTGCGTAACGATGTGGCCGTGCTCCTGCTCACCCAGGTGAACTACCGCAGCGGGGCGCTGTACGACATGGCCACGGTCACCGCCGCAGCCCACGCAGCGGGCGCCTTGACCGTGTGGGATCTGGCGCATTCCGCCGGGGCGGTGCCGGTCGATCTCAACGGTGCGCAAGCCGATTTCGCCATCGGCTGCGGCTACAAATACCTCAACGGCGGCCCGGGTGCGCCCGCCTTTGTCTGGGTGCATGCGCGCCATGTCAGCCGGGTGGAGCAGCCGCTCTCGGGCTGGCACGGCCACGCGGCGCCCTTCATTTTCACCCCCGACTACCGGCCCGCGCAGGGCATTGCGCGCTACCTCTGCGGCACGCCGACCTTGCTCTCGCTGGCCGCGCTCGACTGCGGCGTGGACACGCTGCTCGCCGCCGAGCCCATGGGTGGCATGCAGGCGCTGCGTCGCAAGTCTCTCTCGCTCAGCGACCTGTTCATCCGCCTCGTTCACGAGCAACTGAACGCGTATCCGCTCACGGTCGCCACCCCGCTCGACCCCGCCCGGCGCGGAAGTCAAGTCTCACTGACCTTCGACGGCGACGGCTACGCCGTGATGCAGGCCCTGATCGCCCGCGCGGTGATTGGCGACTTCCGCGCAGGAGACAAAACCCGGGGCGACGCCGACCTGCTGCGCTTTGGCTTCACGCCGCTTTACCTGCGTTACGTCGATGTGTTCGACGCCGTACAGACGCTGCACGACGTACTCGACAGCGGCGTCTGGCGAGAGGCGCGATTCGCCCGCAAGGGAGCAGTGACATGAGCGCCGCTCGGCCAGCAGCCAGGGGCGAGGAGATCGTGCGCGAGGAAGGCGCACAACTCGATTTTTCTCAGTCGATGAGCTACGGCGACTACCTGCACCTCGACGAACTACTCGGCGCGCAGCATCCACTCTCGCCCACGCACAACGAGATGCTGTTCATCATTCAACACCAGACCAGCGAACTCTGGATGAAGCTGATGCTGCACGAACTGCTCGCCGCGCTCGATTGCGTGCGCGCCGACGCGCTGCAGCCCGCGTTCAAGATGCTGTCGCGGGTTTCGCGCATCATGGAGCAACTCGTCCACGCCTGGGACGTTCTCGCCACTATGACGCCCAGCGAATACACCGCGCTGCGGCCGTATCTGGCCAGTTCCAGCGGTTTTCAGAGCTGGCAATATCGATGCATCGAGTTCCGGCTGGGCAACAAAAACGCGGCCATGCTGCGCCCGCATGCCCACCGACCGGACCACCTCGCCACGGTAGAGGCCGCCTGGCGCGCGCCCAGCCTGTACGACGAAGCCCTGCGCCTGCTCGCCCGCCAGATCGGAAGAGCGTCGTGTAGGGAAAGAGTGTAGATCTCGGTGGTC
>CALBRU010000349.1 GCA_937927695.1 uncultured Thiomonas sp.
TGCCGCCCTCACTGCTCGCCAGCAGCACCACGGCTGTCTTGAGTTTGGACTTGATGCGGTCCACCGCTTCGCGCAAGCCTTTGGCGTCCAGCCCGTCCATGCGCGCCAGCAGCACCGAGGTGCCGCCGATGGTGATGGCCTGCGACACCAGGGCGTCGCCCTGAGCGGCGGCCTGCTGCGCCTTGAGCTGGGCCAAGTCTTTTTCGAGCAGGCGCTGCTGCTCTAACAGTTGCTCAACCTTGGCCGCAGACTCCTCGGCTGGCGCCTTCAGGGTGCGCGACAGCCGCGCAACCAGCGCATTCTGTTTCTGCACAAAGGCCAGGGCGTTCAGGCCGGTGATGGCCTCCACCCGGCGGATGCCCGCGGCCACTCCGCCTTCAAACACGATCTTGAACAGCCCGATGTCGCCGGTGCGCGCCACGTGGGTGCCGCCGCACAGCTCGCGCGAGGTGCCGATGTCGAGCACCCGCACGGTGTCGCCGTACTTCTCGCCGAACAACATCATCGCGCCCATGCCCTTGGCCTCGTCGATGGGCATCACGCGGGCTTGCGTTGCTGCGTTGGCCAGAATTTCCTCGTTCACCAGGCGCTCGACCCGGGCGATTTCGTCGTCGCTCATCGGCGCGTCGTGGGCGAAGTCGAAGCGGGTCTTGTCGGCATCGACCAGCGAGCCCTTCTGCTGCACATGATCGCCCAACACTAGGCGCAGCACCTTGTGCATCAGGTGGGTGACGCTGTGGTTGCGCATGACCGCAAGACGGCGCTCGCCGTCCACCTGCGCGGCCACGATTTCGCCCACTTTCAGACCGCCCGATTCGAGCGTGCCGTGGTGACCGAACACGTCTGCCTGCAGCTTTTGCGTATCGTGCACGACAAAGCGCAGATTGCAGGAGTCGCCCTCGAACAGCACGCCGCTGTCGCCCACCTGCCCGCCGGATTCGGCGTAGAACGGTGTGCGATCGAGCACCACCACACCTTGGTCACCGGCCTGCATGGTCTGCACCGAAGTGCCATCCTTGTACAGCGCGACCACGCGCGCCTCCTTCACCAGCAGATGCTCGTAGCCGTCGAAACGGGTCTTGTCGCCGACGTAGTCGAGCGCGGCCTGCATCTTGAACTTGCCCGCTGCGCGCGCTTGCTCGCGCTGGCGGGCCATGGCGGCGTCGAAAGCGGCTTCATCGACCTTCATGCCGTGCTCGCGACACACGTCCTGCGTGAGGTCGAGCGGGAAGCCGAAGGTGTCGTGCAGCTTGAAAGCCAGTTCGCCGGCCAGCAAATTACCGCCCGCAGCGCGCAGCGCAGCCAGTTCGGTGTCGAGCACGCCCATGCCATGTTCGATGGTCTCGAAAAAGCGCGCCTCTTCCGCCTGCAGCACCTCGGCCACGCGGCCTTGCGCCTCGGCCAGCTCGGGATAGGCCGCCCCCATCTGCGCCACCAGATCGGGCACCAGTTTGTAGAAAAACGGCTGGCGCATCCCCAGCTTGTAGCCGTGGCGAATGGCGCGGCGGTTGATGCGCCGCAGCACATAACCGCGCCCTTCGTTGCCCGGAATCACGCCATCGACGATGAGGAAAGCGCAGGCACGGATGTGGTCGGCGATGACCTTGAGCGAGGCGTGGCCCAGATCGGCGGTCGCAGTCTCGCGTGCAGCGGCCTCGATCAGCGCCTGAAACAGGTCGATCTCGTAATTGCTGTGGACATGCTGCAGCACCGCGGCAATGCGCTCAAGGCCCATGCCGGTATCCACGCAGGGCTTGGGCAGGGGCTTCTGGCGGAAGATGGCGAGCTTGTAGCCTTCGCCATCCTTGCTCACCAGACCGATGCCGCCCTCGGCCTCGACGGTTTGTTTGCGTGCGGTAGCCTGATTTTCCCGATCGAAGCGCTCCTCGCCAGCGGCGTAGCGCTCGTACTGCATGAACACCAGATTCCAGATCTCGATATAGCGGTCGCCGTCTTCCTCGGGCGAGCCGGGCGGGCCGCCCCAGATCTCGGGGCCGTGGTCGTAGAAAATCTCGCTGCACGGCCCGCAGGGGCCGGTGTCGGCCATCTGCCAAAAGTTGTCGGAGGCGTAGCGGGCGCCCCTGTTGTCGCCAATGCGGATGATGCGCTCAACCGGCACGCCGACTTCCTTGGCCCAGATGTCGTGCGCCTCGTCGTCTTCGGCATAGACGGTCACCCACAGCTTCTCGGCCGGGAGCTTGTACACCGTGGTGAGCAACTCCCAGGCGTAGCGGATGGCTTCACGCTTGAAGTAGTCGCCAAAGCTGAAGTTGCCCAGCATCTCGAAGAAGGTGTGATGCCGCGCGGTGTAGCCCACATTCTCCAGATCGTTGTGCTTGCCGCCCGCGCGCACGCAGCGCTGCGCCGTGGTGGCGCGCTTGTAGGGCCGCTGGTCCTGCCCGAGGAACACGTCCTTGAACTGCACCATGCCCGAGTTGGTGAACAGCAGGGTGGGGTCGTTGCCCGGCACGAGCGAGGACGACGCCACGCGGGTGGAACCCTGCGACTCAAAATAGGCCAGAAATTTTTCGCGGATGTCGGAGACGTTCATGGGGCTGGTAAGTGGCTGTGGCACGGGCGCGGAACTGGCTCTGGCGCACGATCATGCAAAAGGTTAGATTTTAGGGCTTGCGATCTAACCCCGTTCACCCCAACCGGAGCTGCCCATGAACCGGCCCGCCAATCCGCTGTCCCTGCTCAAAGACCCCACGCTGTTCAAGACCCAGGCCTATATCGACGGCGCCTGGATCGATTCCGCCCGCCGCTTTGCCGTCACCGACCCGGCCAGCAACGCCGAACTGGCGCAGGTGCCCGCGCTGGAGACGATGCATGCGCAGCTCGCCATTGACGCCGCGGACGCGGCCTGGCCCGCCTGGCGCGCCCTGCCGGCCAAGCAGCGCGCCGCCATTCTGCGCAAGTGGTTCGATCTGCTGGTGGCCAACGCGGATGACCTGGCCCGCCTGATGACGGCCGAGCAAGGCAAGCCGCTGGCCGAGGCCAAGGGCGAAGTGCTCTACGGCGCCAGCTTTGTGGAATGGTTCGCCGAAGAAGCCAAGCGCGTTTACGGCGAAACCATTCCCAGCCCCGACGCCACCAAGCGCCTGCTCGTCCTCAAGCAGCCCGTGGGCGTCTGCGCGGCGATCACGCCCTGGAATTTCCCGCTGGCCATGATCACCCGCAAGGTCGCGCCCGCGCTGGCCGCCGGTTGCCCCGTGGTCATCAAACCCGCCGAACAGACGCCGCTCACCGCGCTGGCCGCCGCTGAACTGGCGCATCGCGCCGGCATTCCGCGCGGCGTGCTCAATGTGCTCACCGCCGACGCCGACGGGTCGATTGCTATCGGCAATCTGCTGTGCGCATCAAAGGTAGTGCGGCATCTGTCGTTCACCGGGTCCACCGAAGTGGGCCGCATTCTCATGGCACAGTCGGCGCCGACGATCAAAAAACTTTCGCTCGAACTCGGCGGAAACGCGCCTTTCATCGTGTTCGACGACGCCGACCTCGACGCGGCCATCGAAGGCGCGATGGCCAGCAAGTACCGCAACGCCGGCCAGACCTGCGTCTGCGCCAATCGCCTGTATGTGCAGGACGGCATCTACGACCGTTTCGTCGAGCGCCTGGCGCAGGCCGTGGGCAGCCTGAAGATCGGCAGCGGGTTCGACGAGGGCGTGAACCTGGGCCCGCTGATCGACGATCA
>CALBRU010000350.1 GCA_937927695.1 uncultured Thiomonas sp.
TGCTGGATGAACAGGGCGCGGCCGCTGTCGCTGTAGGCGCGCAGCGCGGCGGCGATGTTCTGGGCGCAGGCGGCATCTTCAGGTGCGACGGCCAGCGCGGCGGGGTCGAGCTGGTCGTCGCCGATCCAGGCCTCGAACAGGTCGCCAAGGATGAACAGGGCGTCGGCCTCGCGGGCGGGACCGGCCAGCCAGGCGATGAAAGTTTGCGTGGTGCGCGGGGCCTGCGCACCTAGATGCAGGTCGGAGACGAGGGCGATGCGCCGCCAGGCGGGCGGGGCAATCAGGCTGGGGAAGGCGGGCTCGGGGTGGGAGGCGTGCGCGGCGTCCTCTGCAGACAAGGTGTTAGCCAACACGCGAACTGCCGCCCCGATCTTGCGGTGATGCCGTTGTCAAACTTCGTGCTGTCAGACTTCGACGGCCTTGAGGATGACCACGTCTTCTTGCGGCACGTCGTCGTGAAAGCCCTTGCGGCCGGTTTTCACGCCCTTGATCTTGTCCACCACGTCCTGTCCCTCGACCACTTTGCCGAACACGGCGTAGCCCCAGCCTTGCGCCGTGGGGGCGGTGTGGTTGAGGAAGGCGTTGTCAGCGACGTTGATGAAGAACTGTGCGGTGGCCGAATGCGGGTCGGAGGTGCGGGCCATGGCCAGGGTGTAGCGGTCGTTCTTCAGGCCGTTGTTGGCTTCGTTCTGAATCGGGGCGAGGGTGGGCTTTTGCTTCATGCCGGGCTCGAAGCCGCCGCCCTGGATCATGAAGCCGTCGATCACGCGGTGAAAGACGGTGCCGTCGAAGTGGCCCGAGCGCACATAGGCCAAGAAGTTTTCGCTGGACTTCGGCGCATTGGCCGTGTCGAGTTCGATGCGGATATTGCCGTGGTTGGTTTGGAGTTCGACCATGATGGGCTTTCTGTTTTCAGGTTTAGTTGAGGAGCTTGGCATCTTCGATGACGATGGGCTTGACGGGCACGTCCTGGAACATGCCTTCGTTCTTGGTCGGCACGGCCACGATTTTCTCGATCACGTTCATGCCTGAAATCACCTTGCCGAAAACCGCGTAGCCGTAGCCGTCGGGCTTGGGATAGTCGAGGCTGGCGTTGTCGACCACGTTGACGAAGAACTGCGAGGTGGCCGAGTTGGGGTCGGAGGTGCGCGCCATGGCGATGGTGCCCTTGAGGTTGCGCAGGCCGTTCTGGCTCTCCAGCGCAATGGGCGCGCGAGTGGGTTTTTTCTGCATGTTGGCGGTGAAGCCGCCGCCTTGCACCATGAAGCCGGGAATCACGCGGTGAAAAATGGTGCCTTTGTAGAAGCCGCTTTTCACATAGTCGAGAAAGTTGGCCACGGTTTTGGGTGCCCGGGCCGGATCGAGCTGCACCACGAAATTGCCCATGGTGGTGACGAATTCCACCTTGGGTTGGGCGGCGGGGGCATCGGCGGCGTGTGCTGCGGGAAGTGTGGAAGGAAGGGCGGCTGCGGCCACCAAGCTCAGTGTGGCGAGTACGGGGGCGATGTGCTGCCGCATGATGCGCCGCAAATTGGGGAACGATGAGCGGGACGGGGTGGTCAGGCTGGAATTCATTACGAAACGCTTCCTTGAAAAATGAGTTGCCACTGGTTGTTGCGCTGGGCCCAGTACTGACGGTAGAGCGGGCTGGAGGGCGCACCGACCGCACTGTACTGCACCACCCTTTGCCCCGGGTATTGCAGGACGGTGAGTGCGCCGGGGGTGATGGAGGGGTTGCGCGCAGGCGCGTGCGCAGTATTCGGCGACGAGGCGCTGGCGGCGAGCGTGTCTTGCGGGCGCGCGCCTTGCGCAGCCGCCTGAATGACGTCGGTCTGCAACTGCGCCGTGATGCGCTGGCGCTGGGCAATCCACTGCGAGACGCTCAGCCATTGCACATGGCGGGTGATGACCACCGGAGTGCTGCCCGCCGGGGTGTCGGCCATGAGGCTGAGCACGTCCGGGTTGGACAGCACCACGCAGCCGTCAGACGCCAAAGGAACGCGGGCATAGCTGCCCGGCGGTGTGCCGTGCAGCCAGACGCCAAAGCCAGTGTGGCCTTGCTGCTTGTCCCACTCATTGGGGTAGTTCAGCGTGAGGGCGCCGGCGCCATAGAGCGGTTTGAGGTCTTTGGCGCCGATTTTGCGGGTGATGAAGTAAATGCCCAGCGGCGTTTTCATATCACCGACCTGGGTCTTGCCCGCGCCGAACTTGCCCTGGCTGAAGTAGTAGCTCGCCTCAAGCTGGGGCACGCCGTTGCGCTGCTCAAAAAGATAGAGACGCGAACGGGCGGTATCCACCACGATGGCGCGCTGCACGTCGGGCGCCAGCGCCACCAGATTGGCGGCAATCGCCCCGGTCGGGGGCGGTGCGGTGTAGGCGGCGAGGCGGGCCAGGGCCTCCGCCCGAAGTTCCAGAACGCGGGCGTGCTGCTGCGCCTGTTGTTCCGAAAGCGCGGGTGGCGGGGCCGCGGCGAAGCCCGCAGGATTTCCGGCGCTGGCTTGCATGACGTCGCCCAGGAGCAATTGCGCCAGGGAGAAATGCGGGTAGTCCCGCGCCAGTTGCTCGGCCTGGGCCCGCGCCGCGTCGAGGTGGCCGGCGGCGACTTCGGCGTAGGCGTGGAGCAGGCGCCGTTCCGCGCCGTCCTGGTTGGGGGGGGCGCTAAGCGAGGTGGTGAGTTTGAGCAGAGTGCGCGCCGAAACTGCGGGGTGCTGCACTGAACCGGTGGTCGGGCCTGCGGCGTTGCTGGCCAACTCTCCTGTCGGTTCGGCCGCCAGGTCATGCAGGAGGCGACTGTCCGGTGCGGCGCTGGACACCGCGTTGTAGTCGGTCGCGGCGCGGGCCGCGAACACCAGCGGCACGCATAGCAGCGCCCAAGGCAACAACTTGCGCAGAGGAGGGCGGCGGAATGCGGGCTTCACGGCGGATCGATGCGAGGGCTTGGAATCACAGCCTAAACGGCGCAACAGTCAATGGCAAACAGTCAATGGCAATCAGGGGGCAGAGGGAAGGTGGCCGTTCAGCCGACGATCTCGCGCACGATCAGCCACTTGCCGTTTTCACGCTGCATTTGCAGGGTTTTCGGGCCGTCAAAGTCGAGCGGGCCGGAGGTGTAGTGCTGACGGAAGCGCGCGGTGGCTTTGTCACCGTCGACCTGCACCTTGAGCGCATGCACTTTCACGGTGATCTTGGCCTTGTCGGCAATGCGGGCGCGACGCTGGTCTTTCCAGGCGCCCAGGCTCATGCCTTTCTCCGGTTTGAAATTGGGAGCGTAAGCGGCGAAATAGCCGGGCAGGTTCTTGTTTTGCCAGGCGTCGGCCCAGCGCTCAACTGCTTCGGTCACAGCGGTTTGTTCGCTGGCGTTGGTCTGCGCAGGCCCAGCGGCAGGAGCCGGTTTGTTTTCAACGGGAGCGGGCGCGACAGGTTTGGCGGCCACCGGGGCCATCGGCGCGGGCGCGGCTGCAGCAGGCTTGATCTCGGCTTTGGTTTCTTTCGCAGACTGCGCCGTGGTGACTTTCAAGGGCGTCGCCGAGGCCGGATGAACGGCGGGATTTTTGCCCTGCTCGAACAATTCGCGAATCAGGTTGAGCTTGACTCGGGCGCTGGCGTTTTCGTCGGGGGCGAGTTGCAGCGCCTTTTGGTAGGCCTGGCTGGCGAGCTTGGCGTAGATGTCGCCCAGGTTGGCCTGCGCGGTGGCGTAGCTCGGGTTGGTGCGTATGGCCATATCGAGCGCGGCGCGGGCTTTTTCGTACTGGCCTTGCTGGGCGTAGAGCACGGCCAGATTGTTGTAGGGCTCGGGCAACTCGGGATATTGTTCAGTGAGCGACTGAAAGATTTTGATGGCCTGGGCGTCTTTTTTCTGTTCGGTGAGGATGACGCCCTTCAAAAACTGGTATTGCGGGTCTTTGGGCTTTTGCGCCAGCAGCGTGTCCACCTGCGTCAGCGCACTGTTCAGGTCGCCTTTTTGCAGACTTTGGCTGACACTGGCCGCGTCTGCCGCCCAGACGGTTGGTGCACTCAGCG
The DNA here is from genome assembly GCA_937927695.1 of uncultured Thiomonas sp. Lineage (GTDB taxonomy): Bacteria > Pseudomonadota > Gammaproteobacteria > Burkholderiales > Burkholderiaceae_C > Thiomonas. The sequence continues at coordinate 4,021 of CALBRU010000350.1, forward strand.
TGAGGGCGATCAGGGTGGCGAGAAGGCGATTTCGCATTGGGTGACTGGATGAGTGGTTTGAAGTCTGGACAAACGCCGCGCGGACTGGCGACGCGCAGCGCGGATTCAAGTGCAGCGCGTCAAGCCGGAAACTGGCTGCTTGTGCTAAGTTTTTAATTTTATCTGGGGACTTGGCGCGCCCGCGCACAAACCGCTGTTCCCAAACCCAATTCCATGACTGCGTTGCATCTACACAATACCCTCACCCGCGGGAAAGACCGTTTCGTGCCCATCGAGCCCGGCCATGTCCGCATGTATGTCTGCGGCATGACGGTGTACGACTACTGTCATATCGGGCACGCGCGGGTGATGGTGGTGTTCGATCTGCTGCAGCGCTGGCTCAAGGCGCAGGGGCTGCGCGTGACTTATGTGCGCAATATCACCGATATCGACGACAAGATCATCCGTCGCGCGCAGGAAAACGGTGAGACCATCCGCGCGCTGACCGACCGCTTCATCGCTGCGATGCACGAAGACGCCGACGCCCTGGGTGTGGAGCGTCCCACCTTTGAGCCGCGCGCCACCGACTATGTGCCGCAGATGCTCGACCTGATCGGCAAGCTCAAAACGCGCGGTTTGGCCTATCGCGACAGCGCGGGCGATGTGAACTTTCATGTGCGCGCGTTTCCCGGCTACGGCAAGTTGTCGGGCAAGTCGCTCGATGAATTGCGCGCGGGCGAGCGCGTTGAGGTCGATACCGCCAAACAAGACCCGCTGGACTTTGTGCTGTGGAAAGCGGCCAAACCCTCCGAGCCCGATGAGGTGAAATGGCCTTCCGAGGACGGCCCGGGCCGTCCCGGCTGGCATATCGAATGCTCGGCCATGAGCTGCGCGCTGCTCGGCGAGACTTTCGATATTCACGGAGGCGGGGCCGATCTGCAGTTTCCGCATCACGAGAACGAAATCGCGCAGAGCGAGGGGGCAAGCGGCAAGCCGATGGCGCAGGTCGTCGAGTCGGCCCACTTCTCCGCCGAGGCCGCCGACAAGAACATCATTTCCGACATCGACGGCGGCGAGAAGCACGAGTTCAAGCCGAACTACCACGGCTTCATGGTGTCCCTGGGCGGGCGTTACGGCGTCGCCAACGCGATGAACTGGAAGACCTCGGGCTTCGTCGCCCTGTTCTTCAAGCACTTCATCAACATGTTCTACCTGTTCACGATCGCCGGCTTCAACCAGGTCTGGGAGTACTTCAAGCACGAGTTCCTCGACATGAAGAACGACCGCACCCTGATCGGCGGCTTCATCTCCTACAAGGTCCGCGCCTACTGGCCCCTCCTCCTC
>CALBRU010000351.1 GCA_937927695.1 uncultured Thiomonas sp.
GACCACCGAGATCTACACTCTTTCCCTACACGACGCTCTTCCGATCTCCCCAGGGTGCGCATATTGTGCAGACGATCGGCGAGCTTGACCAGGATGACGCGAATATCGCGCGCCATCGCCAGCAGCATTTTGCGAAAGCTCTCCGACTGGTTTTCCTCGCGGCTTGCGAACTGCAGTTTGTCGAGCTTGGTCAGGCCATCCACCAGATCGGCCACGGTGCTGCCGAAATGCTCGATGAGTTCGGCCTGGGTGATGCCCTTGTCTTCTGCGGTGTCGTGAAGCAGCGCGGCCATGATGGCCTGGGTGTCGAGCTTCCAGTCGGCGCAGAGCTCGGCAACCGCTACGGGATGAGAAATGTAGGGCTCGCCGCTGGCGCGGTATTGGCCGAGATGCGCCGCATCGGCGAAGCGATAAGCCTCGCGGATTCTTTGCAGATCGGCTTCGGGGAGGTAGGCCTGAAGCTTGTCGAGCAGACTGGCCAGACTCACGCAGACGTGTCGGGTTGCGGCCGCTTCATCGCTTGTCGCAATCGCCGCAGGCTCGGGCTCGGCCGTGGCATTTTTAGACCGCGCGCGCGGTCGCTTGATTGTGGCCACCTGGTCCGCAGCAGGCAAATCAGCAGACACAGCGAGCCCCGCAGCCGAAGATTTCGGATCGGGCGTGGCGGTGTGGCTGCTGGGCATTTTGAAATCAGGTGGGTACTTTTTTGAGCATCTCGATGCCGGTCAGACCCGCAGCGATTTCGCGCAGGGCGGTGACTGCGGGCTTGTCTTTCGATTCCAGCTTGGGCGAATGACCCTGCTCCAGCATGCGGGCGCGATAAGTTGCGGCCAACACGAGCTGGAAGCGGTTGGGGATTTTTTCCAGGCAGTCTTCAACAGTGATGCGAGCCATGATGTCAGAGTTCCAGTTCAAAGGATGCCGAGGGCGCGAAAAACCTCGGGATGGGAAAGGCGTTGCGCGGCGTAGCGTAGCCGCTGCGCGGCGACGACTTGCTTCAGATCGCGCAAGGCGTGCGTAAAGTCTTGATTCACAATTATAAAGTCGAAGTTCTTCGCCTGCGCCAACTCGATGCGGGCTTCACGCAGGCGTTGCTCGATGACTTCGGGCGCATCTTCCGCGCGGCGGGTGAGCCGTTGCCGCAGCTCCTCGAACGAGGGCGGCAAAATGAAAATGCTCACCGCGTTGTCAAATTGCTTGCGCACCTGTGCGGCGCCTTGCCAATCGATTTCGAGCAGCACGTCCATGCCGTCGGCCATGCGGCTTTCCAGCCAGCGCTTGGAGGTGCCGTAGCGGTTGCCGTGCACCTCGGCCCATTCGAGAAACTCGCCTGCGTCGATGCGGCGCTGAAACTCCGGACCATCGATGAACACATAGTGCACGCCATCGATCTCGGAGCCGCGCGGCGCGCGCGTGGTGCAAGATACCGAGAGCTGAATGCCCGAGTCCTCGGCGAGCAAGGCGTTGACGAGGCTGGACTTGCCCGCCCCACTGGGGGCGGCGACGACAAACAGGTTTCCGGGAAACTGGGAGGACACGTGGCAGCCTGATTTATTCGATGTTCTGCACCTGCTCGCGCATCTGCTCGATCAGGACCTTGAGTTCGAGCGCAATTTCGCTGAGTTCGAGCGCGGCGGATTTGGAGCCCAGCGTGTTGGCCTCCCGGTGCAGCTCCTGGATGAGAAAGTCCAGCCGCTTGCCCAACTCACCGCCCTGGGCGAGCAGATCGCGCAGGGTTTGCAGGTGGGCCTGAAGGCGGTCGAGCTCTTCGGCCACGTCGATGCGAATGGCAAAACTGGCGGCTTCCTGCAGGCGCCGTTCGTTGAGGGTTTCGGCGCTGGTTTCCACGCCGGTCAACGCCGCCAGTGCTTCTTCCCAGCGGGCGGTGAACCGCGCTTGCTGGCGCTCGACGGCGAGGGGCACGATCTCGCGCGCCCGGGCGGCATATTGACCAATCCGTTCGATGCGATCGAGCAACAGGGTGCGCAGACGGTCGCCTTCGAGAGCGCGCGCCGCGATCAGCGCGGTCAGGGCCTGCTGGGTGGCAACGCTGGCGACCTGCGCGATTTCGGCGGCGTCGGCATGATCTTCCTGCGCGCTGCCGATGAAGCGCAGCACTTCGCCGACCGAGAGTGGGGCGAGGTGAGGCGCCAGGGCGCGCAGGGCGGTATCGAAGGCCAGCAGCGGCGCGGCGGCACTGGCATCGGGCATGGCGGGCGCACTTTGCGGCGCTTCGAAAACCGCGCGGCAGTCGATCTTGCCGCGGCGCAGCGTCTGGGTGATGGATTGCCGCATGGCGGCTTCTGCGCCCCGCAGTTCTTCGGGCAGCCGGAAGGCGATGTCGAGAAAGCGGCTGTTGACCGAGCGCAACTCGATATGGATCTTGGCTCCGGTCGAGAGTTGTGCACTATTTTGGCCGTAGCCGGTCATGCTATAAATTGGCTTCAATCGCATCCCCTTTGCGCGTATTTTTCCACACTCCTTTCGCCGGTAGGCTGCTAGCCTTCATTTTCATGGCCACCTCGCCCAAATCCAAACCCGCCCCACTCGCTCCCGAATCGCAAGTGGGCGGCTACCGCATTGTGCGCAAGGTCGCCAGCGGCGGTTTCGGCGTGGTGTATCTGGCGCTGAGCTCCGATGGGCAAAAAGTGGCCATCAAGGAGTACCTGCCGGCCTCGCTGGTGGAGCGGGGGCCGGGCGAGTCAAGCCCGGTGGTGCCGCCCGACAAACTCGCGCTTTACCGTCTGGGCCTGAAGAGTTTTTTTGAGGAAGGCCGCTCGCTGGCGCAGATCTCGCATCCCAGCGTGGTCAGCGTTCTCAATTTTTTTCGAGAAAACGACACGGTGTATATGGTGATGAATTATCTGGAGGGCGCGTCGCTCCAGGAGTTCGTCATCACCGCAAGAGAGCTCAAGCGCAAGAAGATTTTTCGCGAATCGACCATCCGCTCGCTGTTCGATGACATCCTGCAAGGTTTGCGCGTGGTGCATCAGCACAAGATGCTGCACCTCGACATCAAGCCGGCGAACGTGTTCATCACCGATGACAACAAACCCATCCTGATCGATTTCGGCGCGGCGCGCGAAGTGCTCAACCAGCAGGACAAGCGCTTTCGCCCGATGTATACGCCGGGCTTTGCGGCCCCCGAGATGTACAAGCGCGAGGGGGCGTTCGGCCCGTGGACCGATATTTATGCCGTCGGCGCCTGCATCTACGCCTGCATGACGGGCTATCCGCCTTACGAAGCGCCGCAGCGGCTGGAGAAAGACCGGCTGCAGGCCCAGCTCTCCAAGCTGCGGGGCGTGTATTCAGACAATTTGATCGAGATCGTGGAGTGGTGCATGGCGCTGGATGCCATGGCGCGTCCGCAAAGCGTGTTCAATCTGCAGCGCGAACTGGGTGCGGAAAACGCGCGGCGCTACACCAATCTGACCATGGGAGAGAAGCTGCGGCTGCACATCGATGAGTTGGTCAACGACACCAAGTCGCAAGTACAAAAAGTGCGGGATGTCACCCGGTTTGGCGCGCCCGTCCAGGCGGTGCAAACTCCGGGGCCTGAGCAGGGCAAAGCAGCCGCGAGGGAGAAGAATTGAAGTTTTCGGTGTACCAGGTAAGCCGCCGCGGCGGTCGTGCGACCAACCAGGATCGCATGGGCTATTGCTACACGCGCGAAAGTGCCTTGTTCGCTCTGGCCGATGGTTTGGGTGGGCACCCGCGTGGCGATGTGGCGGCGCAACTGGCGCTGCAGACCATTGCCAATCTCTTCCAGCAAGAAGCTCGGCCGCGCCTGCGCGACCCGCAGGAGTTTCTGCGGCGCTCGATTTTTCGGGCGCATGAGCATGTCCAGCGTTATGCGCAAGAAAACGGGTTGACCGATTCGCCGCGCACGACGGTGGTCGTTTGCGTGCTGCAAAACGGTGCTGCACACTGGGCGCATGTGGGCGATTCGCGGCTGTATTTCATGCGTAACGGCGCCATGCTCACACGCACCCGCGATCACTCGCATGTGGAGCAGAAACACAAAAAAGATCAGGCCGACGGCCTCTCTTTGCTGCAACCAGACGGCCCGACGCGAAACATGCTGTTCACCTGCCTGGGATCGGGGCAGCTGCCCATGATCGAGGTAGGTTTGCCGCAGGCCATGCGGCGGGGCGACATCGTGCTGCTGTGTTCCGATGGGCTCTGGGGGCAGATCCCTGAATCGGTTCTGGTGCGGCAGTTCGGTCAGCAGGTGCTCTCCGATGCGGTGCCCGAGGTGGTGGAAATGGCGCTGCGGCAAGGCGGTGCCGATTCAGATAACGTCACCGCCCTGGGCGTCGAATGGGAGGCCGATCCCGAAGAGCTGGAAACCTCTCTGCGCATTGAAACCGAGAGCATGCACAGAGGCGGGTTCAAGTCCACCATTCAAAGCGAGCTGGCTGATCTGCAGGTCGAAGAAATGAACGACGCCGATATCGAACGTTCAATCGCTGAAATCAACGCCGCCATCCGCCAGGGTGCGGCGCGTAAATAACGCTTTCCCTACCGATTACTTCCATGCAAAACACTCCTCCTGCGAGAGAAGGTCGCGGGCTTTCGGCGCTGCGCGCGATTGCCATCGAACGTCATTTCACCCGTCATGCCGAAGGTTCCGTGCTGGTGGCTTTTGGGCACACCCGTGTGCTGTGCACCGCCTCGGTTGAAGAGCGCGTGCCACCGCACAAGCGGGGGAGCGGGCAGGGCTGGGTCACGGCGGAATATGGCATGCTGCCCCGGGCGACGCACACGCGCGGCGAGCGCGAAGCCAAGCGCGGCAAGCAGCAGGGTCGTACCGAGGAAATTCAGCGCCTCATCGGCCGATCGCTGCGCGCCGTGTTCGATTTTTCAGTCCTGGGTGAACGGCAGATCACGCTCGACTGTGATGTGTTGCAGGCCGACGGCGGCACGCGCACCGCGGCCATCACGGGCGCCGCCGTAGCCGCGTGGGATGCCTGTCAATGGCTCATGGCACAGGGCCGCATTCCGCAGAACCCGATGCGGCAGTTGGTTGCCGCTGTCTCGGTCGGCCTGCTGGGCGACGATTACCGTCTCGATCTCGACTACGCCGAAGACAGCCAGTGCGACACCGATATGAACGTAGTGGGCACGGCCGACGGGGCGTTGATCGAGGTGCAAGGCACGGCTGAGGGCGCGCCGTTTTCGCGGCAGCAGCTCGACGGCATGATCGACCTGGCGCAACGCGGCATCGCCGAACTCGTCGCGCTGCAAAGACAGGCGCTGGAGATCTGACGGTGGCTGCGCCGACTTCCGCAACTTGGCGGGTTGTGCTTGCGTCCGGCAATCCGGGCAAGCTCGCCGAGCTCTCGGCCTTGCTGGCGCCGCTGGGGTGCCAGGTGCAGGCCCAAAGCGAATTTCACCTGGCCGAGGCCGAAGAGCCGCATCCCACGTTTGTCGAAAACGCGCTGGCCAAGGCGCGTCACGCCAGCTTTCACACCGGCCTTCCCGCACTGGCCGACGATTCGGGCCTCTGCGTGGAAGCGCTCGGTGGACTGCCGGGCGTGCGCTCGGCCCGCTTCGCGCCGCAGATCGATGGGCCTCGGGCCGAACAGGACGCCGCCAACAACCGTTTGCTGCTGCAGCAGATGGAGGGCCAGACCCTGCGCCTTGCGCGCTTTGTCAGCGTGGTGGTGGCGTTGCGCCATGCAGCCGATCCTGAGCCGCTCATCGTTCGCGGCGAACTGATCGGGCAGATCGGGCACGCGGTGCAAGGGCAAGGCGGCTTTGGCTACGACCCCTTGTTCGTGCTGGCGGATGGCCGCACCCTGGCGCAATGTGACGCGCAGGAGAAAAATCGCATCAGTCATCGCGGTCAGGCCCTGCAGGCCTTGCTGCCCTTGCTGCGCACGCATTGGGGCTGGACGGCCGGGTCTTCTGCGTGATCGCTGGGTTCTCGTGAATCAAAAGTACATACCGATCGTTGACGGTAGCGCCACATCCGACCCGACCACCGATGCGGCGCCGCAGCGCGCAGCGCAATCCCTGCCGCACTACATGCGGCCCGGCACCTTGCAATTCAGCGCGCTGCCGCCCCTCAGTCTTTACGTGCATCTGCCGTGGTGTCTCAAAAAATGCCCCTATTGCGATTTCAATTCGCATGAGTGGCGCACTGGTGGGGCGATTCCCGAGCAAGCCTACCTGGCTGCGCTTCGCGCCGATCTCGATGCGGCGCTGCCCCTGGTGTGGGGGCGGCGCGTCATCTCCGTCTTCATCGGAGGCGGCACGCCCAGTTTGTTCTCTCCCGAGGCCGTCGATCAATTGATCACCGACGTACGCGCCCGGCTCCCGCTCGTCGCCGACGCCGAAATCACCCTGGAAGCTAATCCCGGCACCTTCGAACGCGACCGTTTCGCCGCGTTCGCGCAGGCAGGGGTCAACCGCCTGTCCATCGGCGTGCAGAGTTTCGACGATGACCGCCTGCGCGCGCTCGGTCGCGTGCACGATGCGCGCCAGGCGCACGACGCGGTGGCCGAGGCCGCGCGCCACTTCGCCAGCTTCAATCTCGATCTGATGTTCGCCCTGCCTCAGCAAGACATGCCGGGCTGCAAGGCGGATGTCCACGAGGCGCTGGCGCACCAGCCGCCGCACCTCTCGCTCTATCAGCTCACGCTCGAACCCAACACCCTTTTCGCCCGCCAGCCCCCCCTACTGCCCGACGACGATCTGGCCGCCGACATGCAGCATGCCGTGGCCGATCTGGCTGAGGCCGCCGGGCTGCAGCGCTACGAAATCTCCGCATACGCCGCGCCCGGGCACCGCTGTCGCCACAACCTCAATTACTGGCAATTCGGCGACTACATCGGCATCGGCGCCGGCGCCCATTCCAAGCTCACTTTTGCGCATCGCATCGTGCGTCAAACCCGCTGGCGCCATCCCCAGCGTTATATGGAACAGGCCGCGCAAGGCCTTGCCGTCGAAACCGAGGTCGAGGTATCACGCAGCGACTTGCCGTTTGAATTCATGCTCAACGCCCTGCGTCTGCGCGAAGGAGTGCGCGTCGAACTTTTTGCCGAACGCACCGGCCTGCCTCCCTCTGCCATCGAAAAGCCCCTGCAAGCCGCGCAAGGCAAGGGTTTGCTGGTCGGAGATGCCGATTTCCTGCGAACGACCCCGCTCGGATTCGACATGCTCAACAACGCGCTCGAACTGTTCCTGCCCCGATCAACCCGTGGCGCGCCAAGATAGAATGCGCAGCTTGGCCCAGCGGTAGGGCTGATCAACAGGAAGCGTGGCAGAGTGGTCGATTGCACCGGTCTTGAAAACCTTTGTAGGATGAATTTGGAAGCTTGGCAGAGTGGTCGATTGCACCGGTCTTGAAAACCGGCAACCCGCAAGGGTTCCAGGGTTCGAATCCCTGAGCTTCCGCCAATAAAAACAAGCACTTAGCGCAACTTTAACGAGTTCGCAGCAGCTTGAAGATGGCGACAAAAAGCCCCGCTAGTCGGGGCTTTCTTGTGGCTGAGCGAAACAAGGGGCGTAAGCACACCATAAGCGGCAAAGCGGTGTCGCTACACGCCGTGTACATGAACAGAGCAACCGTCCTATGCTGTTGCTGCGTGCGGTGGTTAGCCCATGAGAGCTGTCGCTGCCGTTAAAAACAACGAAGGACACCGAATCGATGAATCAAGCCGTAATCGCTAGACCTCTCGCCAAGCAAGAGCCTGACTTCGCAACCACACCAGCGCAAGCGAGGTTTGAGAGGCTGCTGGCAGCTCTTGGCGAACCTCAGTATCGAGGCGACCGCTATGCGATCTACAAGGGGGACTGCCGCGACCTGCTAACCCGCATCCCGGATGGATCAATCGACCTCACATTCACCTCGCCACCGTACAACATCGGGAAAGAGTACGAGGAAGTGCGCACTATGGAGTACTTCATTGATTTGTGCGCCGACTGGATTGAAAAGATCCATAGCGCCACAGCGGCTAACGGTGCGCTGCTGCTCAACGTGGGTTACGTGGCGCTGGCTGATCGTGCCAAGTCCATTCCGATTCCGTACCTGCTATGGAACCGGGTGCCATTCTTTCTACAGCAAGAAATTGTCTGGAACTACGGCGCAGGTGTTGCAGCGAAGAAGTTTCTTTCGCCTCGGAATGAGAAGCTGCTTTGGTACGTCAAGGACGCCGAAAGCTACTGTTTCAATCTTGACGATATCCGCGATCCTGACGTGGCCTACCCGAACCAAAAGAAGAACGGAAAGTTGCGCTGCAATACGATT
>CALBRU010000352.1 GCA_937927695.1 uncultured Thiomonas sp.
GGCGGGCACTCGCTCACCCTCACCCAGGTGCGCTCGCGCATCCAGCAGCACTTCGGCATCGAACTGCCTCTGGCCGATCTGTTCACTCACCTCACCCTCGCCGAGCTGGCAACGCACATCGACCAGCGCCAGCATCCCGCCAGCCCGGCTGATGCCATTCACGCCGTGAGTCGCAGTGGCCTGCTGCCCACCTCGCTGTCGCAGCGCCGCATGTGGGTCATCCAGCACTTTCACCCGGAATCCGTCGCCTACAACATCACCGCGCCGGTCAGGCTCAAAGGCTCTTTCAATCTGAGCTTGTTCGAGCGCGCGCTCGATCTGCTCATCGCCCGTCACGAAGGCTTGCGCACCCAGTTCGTCCTGCGCGGCGAGGAGCCCGTACAGATCATCCTGCCCGCCCTGCGCGTACAGCCCGACTATCGCGACCTACGGTCGTTGAATGCAAGCGAGCGCGAAGACGCCGCCCGCCAGATCGCCTCGGCGCTGCTGGCCCAGCCCTTCGACCTTTCCGCGGCGCCCCTGTTTCGCATCAGCATCCTGCAGATGCAAGACGACGAGCAGGTACTGCTCTGGGTGTTCCACCACGCCATTGCCGACAACTGGGCGCTCGCCGTGTTGTCGCGCGAAACCCTACAAATCTACGCCGCACTGCTGCAAGGCTGTACCGATCCGGTCGACATGGGTCTGGCGCCCCTGCGCACCCAGTACGCCGACTACGCCGCCTGGCAGCGCAGCGCACCGGTCAGCGCGGCGCGCGAGTCACATCTTCAAGCGTGGCGGCAAAAACTCGATGGTCTGGCCGATCTGCCCTTGCCCACCGACTATCCCCGCCCGGCGCAACCCAGCTTTCTGGGCCACACGATTTACGCCCCGCTGTCCGAGCCGCTGCAGCGCGCGCTGCAAAGCTATGGCGCGCGTCACGGCGTCACGCCGTTCATGGTGTTGCTGGCCTGCTTCAACGTGCTGCTGGCGCGACTGAGCCGCCGCACCGACATCGCCGTGGGCACACCCATCGCCAACCGCCACCATGCCGCCACCGAGCAGCTCGTGGGCACCCTGGTCAACACCCTGGTGATGCGCAACACTGTCGAACCGCAAGCCACTTTCGATCAGCTCATGCTGCAGGTGCGTGCCACTGCCCTGCACGCCTACGCCCACCAGGACGCCCCGTTCGACGAGCTGGTCGAACGCCTGGGCGCGCAGCGCGCCGATCACCCCCAAGACCTCGTGCGCGTGCTGTTCAACGTGCTCAACGCCCCGGCGGGACAACTGGCCGATGTGCCCTTCAGCTACGAAGCCTTCGACTTCGACCGCGTGGCCGCGCAGTTCGATCTGTCCATCCATGTCGATACCGAGTTCACCCATCGCATCCAGCTCGAATACGCCACCGATCTGTTCAGCTTGGATACCGCGCAGCGCCTGCTCGACAGCTATGTTTTCCTCACCGAGCAGCTTCTGGCGCAACCCGCCCTGCCCGTGTCCAGCCATGCCCTGGTCACGCCCGCCCAGCGCGCCGTGCTCGACCGGTGGAACGCCACGCCGCAGCCGTTGACCGCGCCGCTCACCCTGCCCGCCGCGCTGCAGCTGGGTGCGCCTGACCGCCGCGACCGCATCGCCCTCACCGACGCGCTGGGTCATACCCTGCGCTACGGCGAACTTCGCGCCCGCGCGCTGGGTATCGCCCGCCACCTGCGCCAGATGGGCGTGGGGCGCGGCGACCGCGTCGGGCTGTGCCTGCACCGTCACGCCGACATGCTCGCCGCGCTGCTGGGGGTGCTGCAGTCTGGCGCCGCCTATGTCCCGCTCGACCCCGGCTTTCCGCCCGAGCGCCTGCATTACATGGCGAGCGATGCCCGGCTGCGCTGCCTGCTCACCCAAACCGCCCTGCTGCCGCTGATGGCCGATGCCGACGTGCCGCAACTCGCGCTCGACAGCGCGCCACTGGCCGGGCTGCGCTGCGACGCCCCCCTCGCGCCCGACCCCGCCCGCGACGCCCGCCCCGACGACCCGGCCTACCTGATCTACACCTCGGGCTCCACCGGGCGGCCCAAAGGCGTGGAAGTGCCGCACCGCGCCGTGGTCAACTTTTTGCGCAGCATGGCGCGCGAACCCGGGCTGCAAAGCGACGACGTGCTGCTCGCCGTCACCACGCTCTCGTTCGACATCGCCGTGCTCGAACTGCTGCTGCCGCTGGCCGTGGGCGCGCGCGTGGTGCTGGCCGACCACGCCCAGTCGCGCGACCCCTTTGCCCTGCGCGACCTGCTGCAAGCCAGCCGCGCCACGGTGCTGCAGGCCACGCCATCGACCTGGCGCATGCTGCTCGACGTGGGCTGGCCCGGCAACCCCCGGCTTCGCGCCTTCATCGGCGGCGAAGCCCTGCCCGCCGATCTGGCCCCGCGTCTGCTCGCCGCCTGCGCCGAAGTGTGGAACCTCTACGGCCCGACCGAAACCACCGTCTGGTCCACCTGCTGGCGGGTGCAGCCGGGGCAGCCCATCGTGATCGGCCGACCCATTGCCAACACCCAGGTCTGGATACTCGATCCGCAGGACCAGTTCTGCCCGATAGGCACGCCGGGCGAAATCCACATCGGCGGCGCTGGCGTTTCGCTGGGCTATTTCCAGCGGCCCGAACTCACCGCCGAGCGCTTCATCCCCGATCCTTTCAGCGCAGATCCCCAGGCCCGTCTCTATAAAACCGGCGATCTCGGCCGCTGGCGGCACGACGGCCAGCTCGAACACCTCGGCCGACTCGATCATCAAGTGAAGATTCGCGGCTTTCGCATCGAACTGGGCGAAATCGAAGCCGCGCTGCGCGAGCAGCCCGGCGTGGCGGCCTGCGTGCTGACTACCCACGCCCCCACCCCGGAAGACGTGCGCCTCGTCGCCTACCTCGTGGCGAAACCGGGCGCCGCGCCCAACCCGGCCGATCTGCGCCAGGCCCTGCGCGCGCGACTGCCCGACTACATGGTGCCGCAGCACCTCGTGCCCCTGGCCGCCTTGCCCCTGCTGCCCAACGGCAAGCTCGACCGTGCCGCCCTGCCCGCACCCCAAACCGCCGCCCCGGCGGCGCACACGCGCCAGGCCGCGCGTCTGCCGTCCACGCCGCAAGAGCAGCAGATCGCCGCCATCTGGCGTGAGCTGCTCGGCGTCGAGCGGGTGCAGCTCACCGACAACTTCTTCGACCTCGGCGGACATTCCCTGCTGGCCATGCGCGCGGTCATCGCCATCGAGCAGCAGCTCGGCTGGCGCATCGCCCCGCGGCGGCTGATTTTCGAAAGCCTGGGACAACTTGCCCGCCCCGGCGCCGCCGACCATCACCCCACCTGAGCCCAGCGCCCGCCATGCCCGTCATGCCCGTCTGCGACGCCCTCGGCCAGCCGATTGCCGCAGCCGACGCCCAGGCGCGCATCGCCAGTCTGGTTCCCAGCCTGACCGAAACCCTGTTCGCCCTCGGGCTGCGGCAGCACCTCGTGGCCCGCACCGGGTTCTGCATACATCCCCGCGCCGAGGTGCGCGCCATTCCCAAGGTCGGCGGCACCAAAGACGTTCACCTCGACGCCCTGCGCGCGCTGCGACCCACCCATGTGCTGGTCAACATCGACGAAAACACCCGCGAAACCGTTGATGCGCTGCGCGCCTTCGTGCCCCACATCCTCGTCACTCATCCGCAAGCCCCGCAAGACAACCTGGGCCTGTTCGACCAGCTCGGTGCGGCCTTTGGCAGCCTGCCCGGCGTGGCCGAGCGCGTAACCGCCCTGCGCCAGCAGTTGCAAGCCGTACTGGAGGAAGTGCAAACCCGCCCCGGCGCGCCGC
>CALBRU010000353.1 GCA_937927695.1 uncultured Thiomonas sp.
TTCCGCCAAACCCTACGACGCGGCGCTGGAGCACACCCTGCTGCAACTCGCCGCGCAGGTGCAGACCAAAGGCGCGCAAGGCGCGGCGCAGTCGGCCCTGTGGCAGCAAACGCTGCGACAGCCGCCAGTGGGCGGCATTCTCGGCTACCAGGTGCGCAGCAAAGCCGGTGCGCTGCTGGCGGGTGAGGCGAGCCTGCCCGCCCCGGCGAGCTTGCCGCCGGCGCAGGCGAGTGCTCCGCTGACGGTGATCTGGCGTGATAGTGAGATCGACGCGCACAGCGCACGACTGGCCGGGGTCTGGGTCTGGCCGCTGGTGCAGCACGGGGCCAGCGCGAACGGTCCCGTGCTGGTGCAGGTGGCGCAGAGCACGGAGGCGCGCACCCGGCTGGCGCGCGACATCGTGCAGGGCGTCATCCTTCCGCAATTCGTCGTGGTCCCGATTTTCATCTTGTTGGTGTGGTTCGGGCTGGGGCAGGGCATCGCACCGCTCAACGAATTGCAGGCGCGCATCCGCCGTCGCCGTGCCGACGACATCAGCCCGATCGACGAGCAGGATGCGCCAGAAGAAATCGCGCCGCTGGTCGATTCGATCAACAGTCTGTTCGCCCGCTTGCAGCAGTCGCTGCAGACGCAAAAGCGTTTTATCGCCGATGCCGCGCATCAGATCAAGACGCCGCTGGCCGGGCTGCGCATGCAGGCCGAATTGGCGCAACGCGAAACCGACCCGGCCGATCTGCGCGCCAGTCTGCGGCAGATCGGCCGCAGCGTGGAGCGCACCACCCGGCTGGTCAATCAGTTGCTGGCGCTCACCCGCGCCGAAAACCAGGGCGGCGCGGCCCGCGCCGTATTCGAGACCATCGACCTGCGCCAGCCTGCCGCCGAAGCCATGCAGGAGCTGGCCATGCTGGCGCTCGACAAGCATCTTGAGCTGGAATTCGACAGCCCGTCGCAGCCGCTGCCGGTGCGCGGAAACGCCCTGCTGCTGCAGGAACTCATCAAGAACCTGCTGCACAACGCCATCAC
>CALBRU010000354.1 GCA_937927695.1 uncultured Thiomonas sp.
CGGCTGAGCTGCCGCTGCAGGTCGATGCCGCCCATGCCTGTGGCCGCGCTGCGCCAGCGCCGTGTGGCCTGGCCCGCAGCATCGGCGTTGGCGAAATCCAGGCGCTGGGTGCTGATCTGCCACTGCCCGGTTTTGTCGCGCTTCCAGTCGAGGTCGGCGCGCAGGGTGTCGAAACTCAGCCGGGCCGGGGCGTAGATCAGCGGCAGATCGAGCGCGCCGCCGCGTGCGAGCTGGATTTGCGCTTTGCCGCCTTGCTGCGTGGCGCTGAGCGTGCCTGAAAGACCGCTGACGCCGGGCAGATCGGCCGGGAGTTGCAGCGCCTTTGCGGCCGCCTTGCCCCGGTCGATCAGCGGGCGGGGGTTGGCCGGCGGCGTGCGCTCTCCGCTGCCTGCCGGGCTGTTCCAGCGCAGATCGGCAAACTGGGTTTGCAGTTGATAGCTCGGAGGCAGGCCGGTGGGCGCCACGCCCTTGGGCCAGCTCGCCTGCGCGGCGAACGCGGCGACCCGGCCCTGCGGCTGCAGGGCGGCCAGCCGCGCGTGCCACAGCGCGGGCAGCGGCAGGCGCTGCGCCAAGGCCGAGAGGGTGCCCAGATCGAGCGCGCCAGTCTGCAGCCGCGCCTGCGTCGCGCCGCCCTTGGGCTGCTGCCACTGCCAGTTGATAGTGACGGGCGCCAGGCTTTGGCCTTGCGCGGTGCGGAATTGCAGGTTCTGCAGACTGGCGTTTTCGCCACCGGGCAGCGGCGCCCAGGTCATGCGGGTGGATAGGGTATCAAGAGCGAAGGGGGGCAATGAGGCGGGCAAGCCGGGTGGCAAGGGGCCGGAGGTCTTGCTGGGCGCGAGTTGCAGGGCGACGCCGCGCAGCGCCAGATCGGCGGTGAAGGCGGTGGGCGCGCCGTTGTCGAGCTGCGCCCAGGCGCGCACGGAGCCGCGTCCGGTCTGTGTGGTGGCGGGCAGGGTCAGCGGCAACTGGGGCTGCAGCGCGGCGAGATCGACATTGTGCGCCTCGCCGTATAGCGTGCCCTTCCAGCGCGAAAAATCGGCGGTATGACGCAGAAAGAACGGTTGGCGGAAACTGGCGCGCAGATCGATGGGGCCGCCAAAGTTGGTCGGCGGCGTGGCGGTGAGTGCGGCGCGGTGGGTCAGCAGGGTATTGCGCAACAGCAGGTTGACCTGGGTGAGCAGCAGCGGCGGGGGATGTTGCCCCCACGCTCGCGTTCGCTCGCTGCCCCCCGAGGGGGCCATCCCCACCCCGTCCCTCCCCACGAGTGGGGAGGGAGTCAACACTCCTCCCACACGTCGTGGGGGAGGTTGGGAGGGGGAGATGCCCGCCTTGGGGCGGCCCGGTGGCGGGGGGTGTTGCCCCCACGCTCGCGTTCGCTCGCTGCCCCCCGAGGGGGCTGGCCCCGCCTTGGGGCGGCCCGGCGGTGGGGCGTGCTGCGCGGCGTTCACCCAGGTGATGCGGCTGTCGAGAATCAGGATTTCGTTCTGCTCGAACAGCCAGTCGGCGAACTGCTGCGCGGCGTCGCTTTGGCCGCTGCTGTTCAACGCGATGCGTATGCCGCCGATCTCCAGATGGTTGGCATCGGGCCGGGTGACGGTGAGGTCGGCGCCGCGAATCACCAGTTGATCGAAGGTGGGGGTGAGGCGGGTCAGGCTTTTCCACGAGGGCGTGGCTTCAACGGCAGCGAATTGCAGCGCGGGCTGACCCTGTGGGCCGTCGATGCGCACATCGCGCAGGGCGAACTGCGGCATCAGCCCGTGCCATTGCGTCTGGATCGCGCCGATATGCACCGGCAGCCCCAGCGCCTGGCTGCTGACCTGCTCGACCCAGGGACGGAACTGTTGCGCATTGGGCAGCACGGCGTAGCGCAAGGTCAGCAAGCCCGCGCCGAGCACGAAATACACCGTGAGCACGAGCAGAACAGCCGCCTCAAAGATGCGGGTGGCGGCGCGCAGCGAAAGATGGAGCAGAGACAAGGCGGATGCGCTGGGAGAAAAAGCGAAGTAGGAGCGACACGTCGGAATCGATGGTAGTCAAACGCCATGGCGCTGCCTGCCGGAATGACCGAGATTTGCGCGGCGTTATTGATTCCTGCGCTGGGGCGTCAGACACTGGTGAGGCCCGGTGCAGCCTTGTCTGCGCTGGCCTATGCTCCGCCCTCATCGCAGTTGCAGGATGGCCCCAATGGAGTTGTCGCAGTTTTCACGCTTTTATCGTCGTCATGTCGGTCGGTTCGACGAGGTGCTGGCCTGCTGGCCGCAGGGCATTCCCGCGCGGGGCGAGATCGACGCCGCCATCGCCGCCTTGCACCAAGCCGGTGCGCCGCTGCCCACGGTGTTGCGACGGGTGCGCAACGCGTTGATGCTGCGACTGATCGAATCCGATCTGGCGGGCGCGCCGCTGGAGGCCATCTGCATCGGCATCAGCGATCTGGCCGAAAGCGCGGTGGCCGCCGGGTTGCGCGCGGCGCATGCCGAACTGCAACCGCGTTTTGGCGTGCCGCGCACCGAGACGGGTGAGGCGGCGCAGTTTCTCGTGGTCGGCATGGGTAAGCTGGGCGGGCGCGAGCTCAATGTGTCGTCCGACATCGATCTGGTGTTCGTGTACGACGAAGACGGCCAGACCGATGGCGCCGTGCCTTTGAGCAACCGCGAATACTTTGGTCGTGTCGTGCGCGCCTTCGTGCCCTTGTTGTCGGACGTGACGGGCGACGGCTTCGTCTTCCGCGTCGATACCCGGCTGCGCCCTAACGGCGACAGCGGCCCGCCGGTGGTCAGCCTGGCGATGCTCGAAGAATATTTTCTGGTGCAGGGGCGCGAGTGGGAGCGGTTTGCCTGGCTCAAGTCACGCGTGGTTTCGCCGCTCGACACGCCTCAGGCACAGCGCGCAGTGCAGGGGCTTACGGCGGTGGTCGAACCCTTCG
Organism: uncultured Thiomonas sp.; assembly: GCA_937927695.1. GTDB lineage: Bacteria > Pseudomonadota > Gammaproteobacteria > Burkholderiales > Burkholderiaceae_C > Thiomonas. Next base: position 2,924 of record CALBRU010000354.1, read on the forward strand.
TCTGGCGACGCTATCTCGACTTCGGCATGCTCGAAGCCCTGCGCGCGCTGCACCGGCAGATTCGCGCCGAGGCCACCAAACGCGCGGCCGCCCGGCCCGACAAAGCCAACGATGTCAAGCTCGGGCGCGGCGGCATTCGCGAGATCGAGTTCACGGTTCAACTGCTGCAGGTGGTGCGCGGCGGGCGCATGCCGCAGATTCGCGAACCGGCCACTCTGCCTGCGCTGCAACGGCTGGTGGCGCAGGGCCTGCTGCAGGCCGATGCGGCCGAGCGGCTGGCGGCTAGCTACCGCTTTTTGCGCCGCCTGGAGCACCGCATCCAGTATCTCGACGACGCCCAGACGCACAGCCTGCCCGCCGACGATGCCGATCTGCACGCACTGGCCTGGGCGATGGGCTTCGTCGACGACGACGCGCAACGCCGCGGCGCCTGCCCCAAGGGCTGCAAGCTGCTGCGCGAGCTCGACAAGGTGCGCGAATTCGTCGCCAGCGAGTTCGATGCGCTGCTGCACAACGGCCCGCAATGCACCGGCTGCAGCAAACCGCCCGAAAGCATGGACGCGGTGCGTCATCGGCTGGCCAAGGCGGGCCTGGCGCACGACGCCATCGTCGCGCGGCTCAAGGCGCTTGAAACCTCGCCGCGCTACAGCGCTTTAAGCGACACCGGGCGGCTGCGGCTGCTGCGCGTGCTCGACCGGGTGATCGGCATGGCCGCCGAGCGCGCCACCGCCGAGGTGTGCCTGACCCGCGTCATCGACCTGCTCGAAGCCATCGGGCGGCGCGAAACCTATCTGGCGTTTTTCGCCGAGCAGCCCGCCGCGCTGGCCCGGCTGTGCGCCGTGCTGGAAACCTCGGCCTGGGCCGCCGATTACATCAAGCGCCATCCCGCCGTAGTCGACGAACTCATCACTCCGCCCAGTGAGCGCTTCAACGCCCAGGAGTACCGGCATGACCTGCTGCAACAACAGATGCGGCTGCTCGAATCGGCCCGGTGGGATGCCGGTGAAGGCATGGACCTGTTGCGGCAAGGCTTTCACGCCGAGATGTTCCGCACCCTGTCGCGCGATCTGGCCGGGCTGATCAAGGTCGAGCAGGTGGCCGACGAACTCTCCGCCCTGGCCGATGCCACGGTGCAACTCGCGCTGGAGTGGTGCTGGAGGGAACTGCCGCAAAAGCACCGCGAGCAGCCCGCCTTCGCCGTCATCGCCTATGGCAAGCTCGGCGGCAAGGAGTTGGGCTACGGCAGCGATCTGGATGTGGTGTTCCTCTACGACGACCCGGTGGACGATGCCGCCGGTATCTACGCCGCCTTCGCCCGCAAGCTTGTGTGGTGGCTCACTGCGCACACCGCCGCAGGCCGTCTGTTCGAGATCGATACCCGGCTGCGCCCCAACGGCAACGCCGGGCTGCTGGTGACCAGCCTGGAGGCCTTCGAGGCTTATCAGCGCGGGCGCGGCAGCAACACCGCGTGGACCTGGGAGCACCAGGCGCTCACCCGGGCGCGCTGCTGCGCCGGCGACCTGGCCATCGGCGCGCGCTTCGAAGCCATCCGCACCGCGGTGCTGACCACCCGGCGCGACGTGGAGGCGCTGCTCAACGAAATCCTCGCCATGCGGCAGAAGGTGGCCGACGGCCACCCCAACCCCAGCGGCCTGTTCGACGTGAAGCACGACGCGGGCGGCATGGTCGATGTCGAATTCGCTGTGCAGTATCTCGTGCTGGCGCACGCCGCCGACTACCCGCAGCTCACCGCCGACCTCGGCAACATCGCCCTGCTGGGCATGGCCGAGGCGCTGGGCCTGTTGCCCGCCGGAGTGGGAAGGCCAGCCGCCGACGCCTACCGCGAACTTCGCCGCATTCAGCACCGCGAACGCCTGGCCGGGGCCGACGCCGCCCGCGTGGCCGCAGAAACGCTGCAGGCCCAGCGCGACGCGGTGCGTGCGCTCACCCGCGCGGTTTTCGGCGCGCATGCGGCGTTCAAACCCGAGGCCCAGGTGACGTAGCGACGCCCAACGAGAGGAGATTGCCATGGAGATCACGGTATACCGCGCCGAGCCTCTGTTTCAGGAGCAGCGTATTCTCCCCGCCGCCACCTACAACCTCGCCCGCTTGTTGCAGGCGCGCAGCCCCAAAGGCGTGGCCTTCGTGCCCATCCGCGCCATGCAGGTGCTGGCGATTGTGGACGCGACCGAATTCGTGTTTCTCGACAGTCAGTACAAAAGCTGGGCCATGCTCGCCTGGCAGGGCTTCCATCCCAACAACCGCAACGCGCTTGATGAATCCGTGCCCTTCGACTGCGTGCACTACGAACACACCGCGCAGGAGGCCATGCAGCGCCTGATGCGCGAATTCCACTGCGCCCTCGAACAACTCGCCGCCAGGCAGCACATCGACGGTCCGGCGAAGGTGCTCAGCCTCACGGCGCGGCGGTCGGCCTGAGGCGAAAAGCGCTACTCGTCTTCCCCCAACTCCGCATTCCAGCCCCGATCTTTTGCGCGGGCAACGGCCGCGGCGTAGATGCGGGTGTGGCGCTCGGCAAGTGCGGGAGGCAGGCGGCTGGGGAGGTTGCCGTACTGATCCCACTACTTGTCGACCTTGTCCATCAAGACCTGCATCTGCCCGAGATTCCACCCGGCGCAGTCCTGGGCGTCGGGGATGAAGCCGAACACCCGGGCGTCGAGTACGACGCGGCCGAGTTGGGTGATGCCGTGTCTGTCCTGATCGAGTCCGACGTATTTGTCCATGGGGTGTCTCTGAGTGCAAGGCTTCAAGATTAGAACGCTCGGCGCAGATTACCGCGTCAGCCCGGCGTACAGCAGCGGCAGCTTTTCCGGCAGGCGTTGCACATGATCGACGACCATGAAGTTGTTCTGGCCGAAGATGCGGGCGACGTACTGGTCGGCGCGCGGGTCCAGGCTCATGCAGTAGGTGACGACGCCGTGCTTGGCCACGTCTTCCACCGCTTTTTTGGTGTCCGAGCGCAGGTATTGCGGGTCGCGCACGTCGATGTCGGCAGGCTCGCCGTCGGTGAT
>CALBRU010000355.1 GCA_937927695.1 uncultured Thiomonas sp.
CTCCGCGAGCGCTTGACCGACGCGTTCCAGTTCGAGCATCGCCTGCGCGGCGCGTATTTCTGGGTGGTCGTTGCCGTGGTCGTGCTGACCGCTGGTTTAGGGGTGTATGGGGGGCTGAGTAGCCTGGTGTGAGCCCTTTTGACGCAAAGTTTGCGCATAATCGCAACCTTTTGTCACAAGGGTCAGCATGGACGCGCATTCCGCCATCGTGGTGGTGATTCTCGGCTTGGTCGAGGGCATCACCGAATTTCTGCCGATTTCCTCTACCGGCCACCTCATTCTCGCCGCCAGCCTGCTGGGCTGGGTGAGCGACAAGGCCAAGGTGTTTGAAATCGCGATTCAAAGCGGCGCCATTCTGGCGGTCATGTGGCATTACCGCGCTCGCATCGGCGAAGTGCTCACCGGACTGACCGCCGCCGAACCCGCGCGCCGCAACACCGCCTGGCGCTTTGCCATCAATGTGCTTATCGGCTTCATTCCGGCCGCGATTCTGGGTTTGTTGTTCGCCAGCGCCATCAAGCGCTGGCTGTTCGCACCCGTGCCGGTAGCGCTGGCCTTTATCGCGGGCGCCTTGGTGATCTTCTGGGCAGAAGCCTGGCAGAAGCGGTCGGCGCAGCATGTGCGCATTCACCATGTCGATGACATGCGTGCGAGCGACGCGCTGAAGGTTGGCCTTGCGCAGGCGTTTGCACTCATTCCAGGCACCAGCCGCTCGGGTGCTTCGATTATTGGCGGCATGTTGTTCGGCCTCAGCCGCGCGGCTGCCACCGAGTTCTCCTTCTTCCTCGCCATTCCCACTCTGCTGGCCGCCACGGTATACGAGCTTTACAAAAATCGCGCTCTGCTCAACCTGAGCGATGTGCCCACCTTCGGCCTCGGCATGGCAGTGGCGTTTGTCTCGGCGCTGATTGTGGTGCGCTGGCTGCTGCGCTACGTGGGCGGGCACAGCTTCGTGCCCTTCGCCTGGTACCGGATGGTATTCGGCGTGCTGGTGCTGGTCACCGCCTGGGGCGGCTGGGTGAACTGGTCGGGATGATCTTCCCCCCCCCGAAAGCCTCGCTGAGCTCGGCTCCTCCCAGGGGGCGAGTCACCCTTGGGGCGGCCCTGTGGGTGACTCTCATGCGCTCCCGCATAACTCGCGGCTGGAATGAAACCTGGCGTGCTCGGCGGGTTCACTGCGTGGTGAACACTAGGTCCCAGACGCCGTGGCCGAGCTTGAGGCCGCGGCGCTCGAATTTGCTCACCGGACGCCAGTCCGGGCGCGGGGCGTAATCGGCCGCCGTGTTGACTAGTCCCGGCTCGGCGCGCAACACCTCCAGCATGTGCTCGGCGTAGGGCTGCCAGTCGGTGGCGCAGTGCAGATAGCCGCCTGGGCGCAGACGGCTGATGGCCAGCCGCACGAATTCCGGCTGGATCAGGCGCCGCTTGTGGTGCCGCTTCTTCGGCCACGGATCGGGAAAGTAGATGTGCAGTCCGTCCAGGCTATGCGGCGCGATCATGTGCTGCAGTACCTGCACCGCGTCATGCTGCACGATGCGCAAATTGGTGAGCTTCGCGGCGTCGATGCGCTGCAGCAGCGCGCCCACGCCGGGCGGATGCACTTCCACGCCGATGAAATCTGTCTCTGGCTTTGCTGCGGCGATCTGCGCCGTGGCGTCGCCCATGCCGAAGCCGATTTCAAGCACCCGCGGTGCGGTGCGGCCGAATACGGCGGGCCAATCGGAGAGGGTGTCGGCATAAGGCACGATCCAGCGCGGCCCCAATTCCGCCAGTGCGCGCGTCTGCGCCTCGGTGGTGCGCCCGGCGCGCAGCACAAAGCTGCGGATGCCGCGTTGCCGGATCGCGTCGGCGTCGTCTGTTGCGGGGTTTTGGTCAGCCGTCATGGCGAAAAAAATCCGGCTTAGGCCGGAGATGTTTTGGAGCGGGTGAAGGGAATCGAACCCTCGTATGCAGCTTGGGAAGCTGCCGTTCTACCATTGAACTACACCCGCAGTGCGACAAAGCCGACGATTATAGGCAGGTGCTTGGCCGCGGCTATGGCGGCAGCGGCGACAATGACGGCATGGCTCGTTCTTCCGCTTCTGCCCTTGCTCCTGTTGCGCCATCGGCGCCGATGCTGCGGGGGCTGGCGCCCGCGGTGCGGGACGATTGCCGTCTGCTGGTGCTGGGCAGCTTCCCTAGCGTCGCCTCGTTGCAGGCGCAGCAGTATTACGCGCATCCGCGCAATCAGTTCTGGCCCATCGTGGGCGATTTGTTCGGGCTGGATCTGATGCAGCGGCCCTACGCGCAGCGCATCGAGGCGGTGTGCGCGCGCGGGCTGGGTATCTGGGATGTGTACGCCCACTGCCGCCGCGAGGGCAGTCTGGATAGTGCCATTGCTGATGCGCTGCCCAACGATCTTCCTGCGCTCGTGGCGCGTCTGCCTTCACTGCAACTCATCGCGCACAACGGGGGCGAATCGGCCCGCGCCATGCGCATCACCCGCAGCCTCGGCCCCGAGGTGTGCCGTCTGCCCTCCACCAGCCCGGCGAATGCGAGCTGGAGTCTGGAGCGCAAGCGTGCCGCCTGGCGCGAGGCATTCATCGCTGCAAAACTCATTTGATATGGCCCGTAAACCCACCTTTCCCCAACCCACCCTTTCCGAAGAAGACGGCGTGCGCCATTTGCATCTGGGCACGCCCTGGATTCAGGGCAGCATGCGCATCGCCCGTCCCAACGATCTCGAACTGGAGTATGTGCAGCGCATGATGGCCTGGATGCTGCTGTTGCCCGACAAAGCCTGGCGCGGCGGCACGGCGGTGCAGCTCGGCCTGGGCGCTGCGGCGATCACCAAATTCATGCTCAAGCGCTTGCGGTTGCCCTGTGTGGCGGTGGAGCTGAACCCGGGCGTCATTCTGGCAGCGCATCGTTGGTTTGCGCTGCCCGAGCCGGGCGGTAAGCTGCAAGTTCTGTGCGCGGATGCCGGCGCGTATGCGGCCGACCCCGCCCATGCGGGCAGCGCGGCGGTATTGCATGTGGACATGTACGACGAGCAAGCCGCGGCCCCCGCGCTGGAGTCTGCCGAGTTTTACGCCGCTTGTCGTCAGCTCCTGGGCGAACAGGGGGTGATGGTGGTCAATCTGTTCAGCGGGCCAGGCCATGTGCGCGTGCTGGAGCGCAACCTGCAGCGCATCGTCGCGGCGTTCAACCAGCCGGGCGACAGCGTGTGGCAGCTGCCGCCCAACCGCGACGGCAACCTCATCGCCATCGCCCTGCGCGATGCCACGCAGAGCCCGCTGCCGACTCGCGCGCAACTGCTGGAGCGCGCCGATGCCGTGGCGCAGCGCACTGGCGGCCTGCCGGCGCGGCGCTGGGCGCGCTTGCTCAAGCGCCTGCATCCGGCGCGTTAACACGGCGTCACAAGGGGCTGCCCTACACTCGGTTTTTATGGACGCTCCCCGCACTCCCACTCGCTCGGCCGACCCTTCCGCCCCGCCCAAGGCGCGATCTGCACCGGCAGCGCAGCCTGCGGCGCAGGGTCGACTCGATTGGCGCGAACTGCTGCAGTGGCTGGAGGCCGACGGCCTGATCGATGCGGCTGCTGGCCGCTATGGCTGGGAGCGCTGCGCCCATGCCAGCGGCAAGCTGCATGCGCTGCAGCGCGTGGCGCTGGCCGGGCTCAAGCGTCTGAGCGACGGCCGCACGCTCGATCTGGATGTGCTGACCGAATGGCTGGCGCAGCGCGCGGGCTTGCCCTATTTGCGCGTCGATCCGCTGAAGGTGGAGATCAGCAAGATCGGCGATCTCATGTCCACCAGCTACGCCGAGCGCCACCGCATTCTGCCCGTGGCGGCCTCGACCGAGGCGGTCACCATCGCCACCTGCGAGCCGTTCGACCGCGGCTGGGTGCCCGAGATGGAGCGCATGCTGCGCCGCCCCATCGAACTTCAGGTTGCAAGTCCCGCCGACATCACCCGCTACACGGTGGAGTTTTTCAACCTCGCGCGTTCGGTCAAACATGCGCAGAAAAACGGCAGCACCGGCGGGGTCAACCAGTTCGAGCAGTTGGTGGAACTGGGCCGCAGCGGCAAGGCGCTCGACGCCAACGACGCCGGCGTGGTGCAGGTGGTCGACTGGCTGTGGCAGTACGCCTTCGATCAGCGCGCCTCTGACATCCACCTGGAGCCCCGCCGCGACATGGGGGTGATCCGTTTTCGCATCGACGGCGTGCTGCACACCGTTTATCAGGTGCCCGGCTCGGTCATGGGAGCGATGACCAGCCGGGTCAAGCTGCTGGGCCGCATGGACGTGGTGGAGAAACGCCGCCCGCAGGATGGCCGCATCAAGACGCGTCGGCCTTCGGGCGATGAAGTGGAGCTGCGCCTAGCCACCATGCCCACCGCGTTTGGCGAAAAACTCGTGATGCGCATCTTCGACCCCGACGTGGTGGTGCGCGATATGCCCGCCCTCGGTTTTCCGGCGCACGAAGCGCGCGACTGGCAGCGCCTGACCCATCAGCCCAATGGCGTCATTCTCGTCACCGGGCCCACGGGCAGCGGCAAGACCACCACGCTGTATTCCACCCTCAAGCGCCTGGCCACCGAGGAGGTCAACGTCTGCACCGTGGAAGACCCGATCGAGATGGTCGAACCCGCGTTCAACCAGATGCAGGTGCAGCCGACCATCGACCTCGGCTTCGCCGAAGGCCTGCGTGCGCTGATGCGGCAGGACCCGGACATCATCATGGTGGGCGAAATCCGCGACCGCGAAACCGCCGACATGGCCGTGCAGGCCGCGCTCACCGGGCATCTGGTGCTGTCCACCCTGCACACCAACGACGCGCCGTCGAGCATCACCCGTCTGCTCGAACTCGGCGTGCCGTCCTACCTCGCCAGCGCCACTCTGCTCGG
>CALBRU010000356.1 GCA_937927695.1 uncultured Thiomonas sp.
AGCGCCAGGAAGTCACCAAGTATCAGGACGAATTGCGCGCCAAAGCCAAGATTACCGAGTAATCCGGCTTCGGACCTGCAACAAAACGCCCGCAGATGCGGGCGTTTTTCATGGCTTGATGGGTTCGTGCCTCAAGCCTCTGGAAACAACAGTTTGTGCACGGTGCTGTTGTCGATGGGCTCGTCGAACAGATCGCGCGCGAGCAACTGACTGCCAAGTAGCTGCGGGGCGAACAGCACGTCGGGCTGCACCCGCCGGATTTTGTTGACGTGCCGCACATCGTTGACCCCGGCGATGGTCTTCACTCCCGGGGCCAATTCCTTTACCGCGAGTACGGCGAAGGCGTTTTCGGCGTCGTCATCGCGCAGGGTGAGTACGGCCTTGGCCTTGGGCACACCGGCGAGTTCGAGCGTTTCGCTGCGCGTGGCGTCGGCAGTGATGACGTCGGCGGTTTCGGGAAACGGCGAGGGGTGGCCGCTGGGAGCGATGATGGTGACCGGCACGCCCCGGCTGCTCAGCTCCTTCCACATGGCATAAGCCAGGCTCGACGCGCCGATGATGACGTAATGGTTCTTGCGCTGTTCGCGTTGCATTTTTCCCTCCAGAGTCCGTTTGAGACTGCCCCCGATCAGCGGCCCGATCACGACCGACAGCGTGGTGGCAAACACCGAAATGCCCAGCACGATCATCGATACGGTGAACATTCGCGCCTGCACAGTGTGCGGCACGATGTCGCCATAACCCACCGTGGACATGGTCTCGATGGTGTAATAAAAGGCCGTGGGCAGGCTGTGAATCGGCGGCGTGTATCCCGCGCCGAACCACAGGCTGCCCAGCGTGCCGTAGATCAGCAGGCTGCCCACGCCCAGCAGGGCAAACAGCGAGCTGGCGGCCAGACTGCTGCGGGCAAAGCGGCTGGTGTAAAGCAGCAGCGCCAGCAGCAAGAGGCCCGAGAGCGCAACGGTGGCGTTGAGTCCATGCGCGGCCCACAATGCCAGCCCGGCCGACAGGGCGCTGAGCAGTACCCCGAGCACCCAGGCCACCCGAGCTCGCAACAGCAACCCCGGCACCATGAGAATAAGCCCGATGCCGATGATCACATGCGGAAACGCGGCCAGATCGGCCAGACCGGAGATGCCATCGGCACCCTGCGCCAGGATGTTGAGCACGGCCTGGCGCATCTGCACGAATTGCGGGCTGATCTGCACCACGCCTGTTGCCAGCGCCAGAATGGCGATCAGCCACTGTGGTCCGTTTTGCCCCAGCTTGCTCAGCAACAGCCGCGTTGCCGTGCTCACTCTGGCCTTGAGCACACGCCAGCGGCTGGCCTTGGGCAGCGGGGGTTTGGGGGTATCCGGGGGCGAGGTCGTTGTTGCCATGGCGTAAGTATCGGCGATCCGCAGCCGCAGCCCTGAATCGAGCGCTACAGGGCCACCCAGGCGCTGAGTCCGTTGGCGTTGCGCAACTGCGTCCAGCGGCAGTCGTACAGATGATGCAGCCGCTCGGCTTGCAGAGCAGCCTCGCAGGTATCGAAGAACCAGCCTTGCGCCTGCTGCTGCAAGCCGAGGCCCAGCACATGGGTGGCGCAACGCGCGACCCAGTTCACGTCGTGTGCACAAAACACCACCACGCGGTCGCTCAGATGGGACAGCACCGCACCCACGAGAGACTGATGCCCAGGATCTTGAAACGCCACCGGCTCGTCGAGCAGCAACAGGGTTGCGCCTTGCACTAGCGCCTGCGCCAGACTCACCCGCTGCCGCTCACCGGCGGACAGGTCGAGCACCGGGCGATCACGCAGCGCCCAGGCATCCACCCGGCGCAGCGCCTCATGGGCGGAAGGCCCGTCTGGTTCGGGCTGCGAGAGTTCGAGCAGGGCGAGCGCCGACAGGTTGAAGCGGTCGCGCGGCTGGGCTGGCATGAGGGTGCGCAGCGCCGCCAAACGCTCCGGGCCCAGTTCGGACAAGGGCTGCCCGGCCAATCGGACCGCGGCGCGCTCGCCATGCAAAGGAAGTAGCCCGGCCAGTTGACGCAGCAAGGTGGATTTGCCCGCGCCGTTGCGACCAATCAGCCCCAGCCGCTGCCCCGGTTGCAGGCGAAAAGACAGATTGCGGGCCAAGGCCGGCTGATGCGCGGCGGCCACGACATCGAGCGCATCGACCTGCAGCCAGGCGTCCGACTTCATCGCGCCCGCCGCAACATGAGAATGAACACGGGCGCGCCGACCAGCGCAGTGACTGCACCGACCGGCAGCTCATAGGGCATGACGACCCCACGAGCCAGCGTGTCGGCCGCCACGACCAGCGCTGCCCCAGCCAGGGGGGCGGCCCAGGCCTGATCGCGCATGTGCTGCAGACCAACCAGCCGCAAGGCCTGCGGCACGACCAGCCCGACAAATCCCACCGCACCGGCCACCGCCACCGAAGCGCCTGTGGCCAAAGCGGCCAAGAGTACGAGCTCCAACCGCGCCCGCGTAACCGGCTCGCCGAGCAGCCACGCGGCCTCGCTGCCGAGCAACAGCCGGTCATAGCGACGCCGACGCCACAGCAGCCACACGGCGCCCAACACAGCCAGCCCGCACAGCCACAGGCCATGCGTGGCCCCCGAAAGATTGCCCACCAGCCAGAACATTGCACCGCGCAATTGCTGATCGGGCACCAGGATCAGCAGCAGGGTGGAAAGCGCCCCGGCCATTGCGGCCAGCATGGCGCCAATCAGGATGAGTTGGGCCGAGGCTTCATCATCGCGGCTCGCCATGATGCGCCGCCCCATGAGCAGCAGCAGGAGCAGTGCCGCGCCCGCGCCGATCACGCTGCCCAGCCACAAGGCCGCGCCCAGCAGCAGCGCCACGATAGCGCCCAAGCCTGCGCCGCCGGATGCGCCGAGCACATAGGGATCGGCCAGCGGATTGCGCAGCAGAATCTGCATGGCCAGCCCCGCTTGCGCCAGCAACGCGCCCACCCCCATGCCGGCCAGCACCCGCGGCAGGCGCAACTGCCAGATGATGTCCGCATTCCAGCCGCCCTCCCCCACCGACAGCGCCAACGCGACGACCGCGACAAGCAGCAACGGCAAGCCCCAGCGCCACAGCGACAAACTGCGTGCACCGGAGCTTACTGAGAGTTCAGAGGGCATGGCGGCTTTCTTCACGCCCTCTCAGAACGCGGGCCGCCAGGTCAGCCCGACAAACACGCCCAGCGGCTCGCGGTTGTAGCCGTAGACCGTCTGATACTTCTTGTTGAACAGGTTCTGCACCCGCGCATTCCAGCTCCAGTCTTTCGACACCGCGCCACTGGCGGTGAGGTCGACGGTGGTGTAGCTGCCCAAGGTCAGACGCTGTGCAGGATAAGCGTTGTAATTGTAATCCCAGCGCGGGCCGCTGTAATGCACGGCAGCGCCATAAAGCACTGAGGCGAACTCGTGGTTGACCGAGACATTGGCCAGACTACGGGCGCGGCGCTGCAGCGTGGAATCGCCAGGCTTGCTCGTATCGACCGGCTGCTGCAGCGTGAGGTTGGCGTTATACGCCCAGCCTTTCCAGACGCCTTGCCCCGTCAATTCGAGGCCACGTGTACGGGCACTGGCGATATTCTGAAAAGTGAAATTCTGACCGTAATTCCACTGTTCGGTCGCCTTTGTCTGAAACAGGGTAGCCCTCCAGACGTTCGCACCCTGCGCCCATTGCAGTCCGGCCTCCACGGTGTGTGCCTTTTCAGGCTTGAGATTCGGGTTTCCTGCGTTCGGGTCGTACAGATAGCCCAAAGGCGGCGCGTTGAATGCGGTGGCGTAGCTGGCTATGGCCTTGAAACCACCGCCGAGCTCGCGTCCATATCCGAGATACCCGGTGTTCTCCGCCGAGTAGCCGTCAATTGAGTCGTGGCGCAGGTTGAGTTGCAACGAATTGCCGTCGAGGCTGCCTTCGATTCCGGCAAACACGCCTCGTGCGTTGCGCGTATGGTCGAACGCTCCGCTGTAGTAAGGGCCAAAGTTATAACTGCCGACGATAGCTTGCTTCTGTAAATCGGCTCCTGCAGTCGCCGTCCAACCTGGCGCCAATTGAACGACGTTGCGCCACAGCAGTTGCTGCACGCGGGTACGGTAATGGCTGAGATTGCCCACCGGGGCGTTATCGTTCGTGGTTTCCTGTTGCGACAGACTCAAATGCGAACTCCAGTGTGTCGTGAGTTGGTTATCGCTGAACAGTTGATATAAGTCTTGCTTCGTCTGACCTGAAAACTTGGTGTTGTTATAGGTGTATTTGCCGTCGCTGCGGAAGGCGCGCAAGCCCAGCGTTTGCCCAGGCGCCAGGGTTTGCACGATGGACCCATTCATGGTGGTGTTGCGATAGCCATCGGCCGCGTTAGGCAAGCCCGTCTGCTGCGGGTTTTGCGCCGGAATACCTTGCGTGGTGTACCTGCTGATGCCTGCCTGCAACTGCGTCTTCCCCACCTCGCCGCTGGCGTTGGCCGACACGGTGGCCGTGTTGCGGCTGCCCGCGGTGACCGAGATCGACGCTTGCGGTTTTTTGCTGCCCGCGCGCGTGGTGACGAGCACCACCCCGCCAATCGCGCCCGAGCCGTAGATGGCCGACACATTGCCGCGGATGATCTCGATGCGCTGAATCTGATCGGTGGTGAAGTTGTTGAGATACGCCACGCCTGTGGAGTCCTGCGCGTTCATGGGCACACCATCGAGCAGCACCAGCACATCCGTGCCGCCAAAGCCGCGCACATACACATTGCCCGACTGCCCAGGGCCACCATTACTCGTTACCTGGACGCCAGCCACCTGCTGCAGCAAGGTCGTGAGGTTTTGCGCACCGCTTTGCTCGATCTGCTCGCGGGTGACCACACTCACGCTGGGCAAGGCATTTGAGAGCGGTTGTGGATAGCCGGTGGCCGACACCACCACTGGCGGCAGCGCGGTGGCGTCCGCCGGGGCGGTCTGCGCCTGCGCGTTCAGCCCGACCAGACTAATTGCTGCGGCCAGCGCGGTGCGAAAAAAGATCGGTTGAGATGAGTGGACAACGCGAGGCCCAGACGAGGCTGGAGCAACGCCGTTTGAAGGGAACTGCTGAGACATGACTGAATTTCCGGATGAATGAGCGCTGCCGTGTTCCCCCGCACGGCTGGCGCGGCTGAAGCGCGCCGCGTCAGAGTCAGAGCGCATCTCAGCCTTCGCATGGGCTGCGCTGCGCGCACCCGGCTGGCCTTGATGCGCCCCTTCGCCCCGAAGCTGCGCGTCTTCTCGTCGTTGGCCGGTATCCGGGCTGGCGACGCGATCCGAACCTCCTTCCCAAATCCGAAAATTCAGTGGAGAGCTTGTCCGAACGGAAGGCTTGCGCCTTCGGTCGCTGACCGTTGCGGGGGCAGCACAGGCCGGAGCATCTGCCGGTGGCATGGCTCTTCCTGTTTCCCGTTTAACTGCGCAGCGTGAACCACCGCGCGAGCACCAACAGCCATCATGTTAGCCGGGCGTCTGCGTCGTTTTGCCGGCTC
>CALBRU010000357.1 GCA_937927695.1 uncultured Thiomonas sp.
ACCACCGAGATCTACACTCTTTCCCTACACGACGCTCTTCCGATCTTGCAGGCCGGGGCTTATGACGCTGATGGCTGCGTGATCTGCCTTGCCACCACCAAGATCTCGATGCGCCAGCGCGGGTCGGCCAGCTTCGCCTGCACGGTCGCCCTTGGCGGGGTGTGGCCGGGCGTCACCCAGACATCCCACACCGCGTTCACGCGAGCAATGTCGGCGATATCGGCCAGAAAAATCTGCACGCTCAGCAGATGTGCCTTGCTGCTGCCGCATTCGTGCAGAAGGCGGTCGATGTGGCCGAGCACTTCGCGGGTCTGATCTTCCAGATCGGCCTCGGGGTGAATTTCGGGCACCTGCCCGGCGAGATACACCGTGCCGGCGGCAATCGCGGCCTCGCTCAGGCGCGGGCCGACGTGCAGACGTTCAATCATGTGTTGTCCTGAAAAAATGGGGAAAGGGTTGTCGGGCGCGCTATCGGTCAGTCGGCAGATACAGACTTTCCTTGATCTCTTCCATCACCACATAGCTGTGCGATTCGGCCGAGACCGGCAGGCGCTTGAGAATGTCGCCCAGCAGATGACGGTATTCCTTCATGCCGCGCAGGCGGAACTTCACCAGATAGTCGAAGCTGCCCGAAACGAGGTGGCATTCCAGCACGTCGGGCATGAGCAGCAACTCCTGTCGCACACGGTCGAACACATCGCCCGACTTCGAGGCCAGCTTGATTTCCACAAAAACCAGCAGGGTCTTGCCCAGCGCCTCCGGGTTGATGCGGGCGTTGTAGCCGGTGATCACCCCGGCACGCTCCATGCGCTTGACCCGCTCGGTACACGGGGAGGCCGACAGCCCGACTTCGCTGGCCAGATCGGTCATGGCGATGCGGCCGTTGCGCTGCAGGAGATCGAGAATGCGGCGGTCGATGCGATCGAGTTCGTACATGGCGGCTGGCGCACCAAAAGAGGAAGTAGTTTCAGTGATTTTCACTGTGATGCACCCTAAAAACAAGGAATTTTTTTGCAGATGACCGACTAAATTTCGCCCATCAATTTATTGAACAGGTGTTTGCAATGAAAGTCATTGTTCTCGGTGCCGGCGTGATCGGAACGACCACGGCGTACTACCTCGCCAAGGCAGGCGCAGAGGTGACGGTGATCGACCGCCAAAACGCCTGCGCCATGGAAACCAGTTACGCCAATGCCGGCCAGGTGTCGCCGGGCTACTCCACGCCCTGGGCCGCGCCCGGCATTCCGCTCAAGGCGGTGAAATGGATGTTTCAGCGCCATGCGCCGCTGGCGATTCGTCCAGACGGCACGCTGTGGCAATTGCGCTGGATGGCGCAAATGCTGCGCAACTGCAGCGCCGAACGCTATGCGGTGAATAAAGAGCGCATGATGCGTCTGGCCGAGTACAGCCGCGCTAGCCTGCAAGAGCTGCGCACGGAAACCGGCATCGCCTACGAGCAGCGCACCGGCGGCACGCTGCAGGTGTTTCGCAGCCAGGCGCAACTCGATGCGGTGCAGCGCGACGTGACCGTGCTCGAAGAATGCGGCGTGCCCTACGAACTGCTCGACCGCGACCAGCTCGCCCAGGTCGAGCCCGGTCTGGCGCACGCCCGCGACCGGCTTGTCGGCGGCCTGCGCCTACCGCACGACGAAACCGGGGATTGCCAGATATTCACCACCCGTCTGGGTGAGACGGCGCGCGAACTGGGCGTGAAATTCGAGTTCGGCCAGACGATCCGCGGACTGTCGAGCGATGGCCAGAGCATCACTGGCGTGCAGGTGGGAGGCTCTGTCCTCACCGCGGATCGCTATGTGCTGGCGCTGGGCAGTTACACCCGCGACTTTCTGGCGCCGCTGGGCCTCGATCTGCCGGTCTATCCGGTCAAGGGCTACTCGCTCACCGTGCCGCTGACCGACGAGTCGCTCGCGCCGCGGTCCACCGTGCTGGACGAAACCTACAAAATCGCCCTCACCCGCTTCGATCAGCGCATCCGCGTGGGCGGCATGGCGGAGTTGGGCGGATTCGATCTGCGGCTCAACCCGCGTCGGCGCGAAACGCTGGAAATGGTCACCCGCGACCTGTTCCCCGGTGGCGACCTCGCCGCCGCCACGTTCTGGACCGGCCTGCGCCCGATGACGCCCGACAGCACCCCCATCGTCGGCGCCACGCGCTATCCCAACCTCTACCTCAATACCGGCCACGGCACCCTGGGCTGGACCATGGCCTGCGGCTCAGGGCGGGTCGTGAGTGATCTGGTGCTCAACCGCAAGCCGGAGATCAGCATCGCCGGACTGGGTATCGAGCGCTACGACCGCCCGGCCACGCCGCCCAAAGTACTGCATTCCAGCCACGCCTGAACAAGCTGCGGTCTCAACGGTCCACGCCTGGGAGTGACCTAAGCCTGGGTCTGCGCAGCAGCCAGCGGTGCAAATAGCGCCTTGAGATCGGCTTCGCTCAGGGTTTCCTTCGCCAGCAGTTGCCGCGCGCCCTCCTCCAGCACGGCGCGTTCGCGTTGCAGAATGTCTTGCGCGCGGTTGAAGGCATCGCTGACCAGATCGCGCACGGCGCAATCAATCTCCCGCGCGGTCTGTTCGCTGTATTCGTGCTGCGCTGGCAAGCCCGGCATGCCGGGCACGGGCTGCTGGGTTTCTTCCAGACTGACACCGCCGAGCTTTTCGGCCATGCCGTAGCGCGTCACCATGCTGCGGGCGATGTCGGTGACTTTCGCCAGATCGTCCGCCGCGCCGGTTGACCAATGGCCGTACACCAGATGCTCGGCGGCCCGTCCGCCCATGAGTACGGTCATCTTGTTTTTCAACTCTTCCCGGGTCATCAGATAGCGGTCTTCGGTGGGCCGCTGAATGGTGTAGCCCAGCGAACCGATGCCGCGCGGAATGATGGACACCTTGTGCACCGCATCGCTGCCCGGTAACGACATGGCCACCAGCGTATGCCCCATTTCGTGATGCGCCACGATGTCGCGCTCTTTCGGGTTGAGCAGGCGGTTGCGCTTTTCCAGCCCGGCGACGATGCGCTCTACCGCGCGGGTGAAATGTGACAGGGTGACAGTGCGCGCGTTTTCACGCGTGGCCAGCAAGGCCGCCTCGTTCACCAGATTGGCCAGATCGGCGCCGGAGAAACCGGGCGTGAGCGCCGCCACATGCTCCAGATCGACGCTCGGATCGAGCCGGATCTTGCCCACATGCACCTTGAGAATCTGCACCCGCCCTACCTTGTCGGGCCGCTCCACCAACACCTGCCGGTCAAATCGTCCGGCGCGCAGCAGGGCAGTATCGAGAATCTCCGGCCGGTTGGTGGCCGCGAGAATCACGATGGACGAAGTGGAGTCAAAGCCGTCGAGTTCGACCAGCAACTGGTTGAGCGTCTGCTCCTTTTCGTCGTGTCCGCCGCCAAACGGCGCGGCGCTGCGGGCGCGGCCCAGTGCATCGAGCTCGTCGATGAAAATGATCGCCGGTGACTTCTCCCGCGCCTGCTCGAACAGATCGCGCACCCGCGCCGCGCCCACGCCGACGAACATTTCCACGAACTCCGAGCCGCTGATGGAGAAAAACGGCACGCCGGCCTCGCCCGCCACGGCGCGTGCCAGCAGCGTCTTGCCCACGCCGGGCGGCCCCACCAGCAGCACGCCCTTGGGCGCACGGGCGCCCAAACGGCTGTGCTCGCCGGGGTTCTTGAGAAAATCGACCACTTCTTCCAGTTCGGCCTTGGCTTCGTCCACCCCGGCGACGTCGGCAAAAGTCACCCCGGTGCGGTTTTCCATATAGACCTTCGCCCGACTCTTGCCAATGGACATGAAGCCCCCCATGCCCATGCCTCCGGCCTTGTCGGCAAACTTGCGCACCAGAAAAAACCACAGCCCGACGAAGATCAGCGCAGGCAACACCCACGACAGAATGTCGGACAGCCAGGTGTCGGTGTATTGCTGCGAATACGTCACCCCGTACTTCTGCAACTCACTGGCGAGCTGCGGCTCCACGCGCACCGCGACCACCAGGGTCTTGCCGTTGGCGTCGGGCGATTTCAGCGTGCCGGTGATGGTCTGGCCGCCGATCAGCACATCCTTGATCCGGCCGTCTTTGAGATAGGTCTGGAACTCGCTGTACGGCACCGTCTGCACGTTGCTGTAAGACGACCACAGACTTTGCACCATGAACATCAAGGCAATGGCCAGCAGCCAATAGCCCAGATGCACCTGCGTCTTGGGATTGATCTTGGGCCGGTTTTTCCCGCCTCCGGGCAGCTGCGGGTTCTGTTCATCAGCCATGAGGCTCTCCTTGTGCATGTTGCAACAAGCATAGCCCCTTGATATCGGCACGCGCGCTGGCCTGTTCAATCTGGAAGCTCTTTTTTGCATAGCGACGCAATGTAATATTGATGACAAAATGCGACGTCTTTTCGTGCTCAGACGCAACATAATCGAAAAATCTATTTCATTGCATACGAATATTGCGAATCACTCGCCGCGCCATTGAAATTTATCGTTTATATTCAACACGTTAGAAATTCAATGTGTTAGACATAATATATCGGCGCTGCGAACCTCGTTCATCAAAAAAACTGCTTTGATCGACTGATTAAATCCATTATTCAATCTTTCCTCGGCTAGTTATAAATCACGGCAAGGCGCGACGAAATGCAACGCGTCTGTCCATCACACCGAGGAGGAATGGCATGAAACAGACCGATCACACCCCTGACCCGCAGGCACGGCGACTTTTTTTACAGACAGCGGCAGCAGGCCTGGGCGCGCTGGCACTCGCCCGCACCAGCCTGGCGGCCAACACCCTCGAATTGCCCTTTGCAGGCGGCGCTGACCGGCGCGAACTGACGGCCTCCTTTCCTGGCAAGGGAGAGATGATCCTGCAGCGCACCCGCCCACCGCTGCTGGAAACGCCCTGGTCGGTGTTCGACAAGGGCGTCTTCACGCCGGTCAATCAGTTCTATGTGCGCTGGCACTGGGCGGACATTCCCACGACCATGGACCCGCATACCCACAAGGTGCGGATCAGCGGCCATGTGGACAAGGTGCTGGAGTTCACCGTGTTCGACCTGATGAAGCATTTCAAGCATGTTGAACTCGCCGCCGTGAACCAGTGCTCCGGCAATTCCCGAGGTTATTTCCAGCCACGCGTGCCCGGCGGTGAATGGAGCAATGGTGCGATGGGCAATGCCCGCTGGGTCGGGGTGCGGCTCAAGGACGTGCTCGATGCCGCGGGCGTCAAGGCGGGTGCGGTGCAGGTGCAGTTCGAGGGTTCCGAGCGTCCCGTCGTATCGACGGCGCCGAATCTGAAAAAGTCCTTGTCTGTGGATCACGCAAGAGATGGCGACGTGATGATCGCCTGGGAGATGAATGGCCAGTCCCTGCCCCTGCTCAACGGCTTCCCCTTCCGCCTCGTGGTGCCGGGCTGGTACGCGACCTACTGGACCAAGATGCTGCAGCATGTGCGCGTGCTCAACGAGGAAGACACCAACTTCTGGATGAAGCCGGCCTACACCATCCCCGACAACTGGCCGCAAGCCAATATGACGCCGGGCGAAAAGGACGTGAAGTTTGTACCCATCAACCGCATGGTGCCGCGATCCTTTGTCACCAATCTGAAGAACGGCGCGTCAGTTGGCGCCGGCCGTCCGGAGCTGGTGCGCGGCATCGCTTTCGGGGGCGATACCGGCGTCAAGGCCGTCGACGTCTCGATCGACGGTGGCAAGACCTGGATGCCGACCGAGCTCGGCCGCGATTACGGCAAGTTCAGCTTCCGTCAGTGGAACGCCCATCTCAAGTTTGCCAAGGGCGACCAGACCGTGATGGTCCGCTGCACCAATACGGACGGCCTGCAGCAGCCCATGACGCCCAACTGGAACCCCGGGGGCTTCATGCGCAACGTCGTCGAGTCCACCAAGCTGATGGTTGTTTGACAGGGAGAACACACATGACTCAACACACAACCGGCGCCGCACTGCGCGCCCTGGGCGCCGCACTGATTCTCGGCGCATGCGCCGCTGCTCCCGCGCATGCGCTCACCCTCAAGACCCAGTCCATTGCGCTGCCCAGCAGCACCCGCGTGTTCCCAGGCGATAGCCCTGGCGCCAAGGCCGCCAACACTTACTGCCTGATGTGCCACTCGGTGGGCATGGTGATGAATCAGCCAGATTTACCCAAGGCCGCCTGGCTGGTGGAAGTCAGCAAGATGAAAAACGCGTTCAAGGCGCCGATTCCCGAGGATCAGCTGCCCGTGATCGCCGACTATCTCGATAGCATCAAAGGCAAGAAATAGGGCGTGTGCGCGACGGGCTCAGGTCAACGTGCCCGCCACACGCAGATCGCTGAATTTCAATGCATTTCGTCGCGGATGTAGAGATCGCCCTTCAGGCTGGCGATATAGGCCGCGATGTCCTGCAGGTCTTGCGTGTTGTACTGCGCCACCATGCCGCTCATGATGGCGTTGTTGCGGCCATACAGCGGGGTCTGGTGCTTGGCCTGGTATTGCTGCAGGGCGTGGAACAGATAGCTTTGGTATTGACCGGCCAGTTTGGGATAGTTGGGGGCGATGGGTTTGTCGAGACCGGCGCCGTGGCAGGCAATGCAGCCGCCTTTGTTCACCAGTTCTTCGCCCTTTTTGATGTCGGCGGCATGGGCCGCGCCAGCAAAAGCCAGGGCTGTGGCAACTGCCGCCAGCGATGCAGTCAGTCGTTTCATGTGTGTGCTCCTCACTTGACGCTTTGATTTTTGGGAACGGCGTAATACGCCGACAGGTTGGCGATCTGCTGCGGAGTCAGGATGTCGGCCACGGCTTTCATCGTCGGGTTGCGGCGCGCGCCGCTGCGGTAATCCTCCAGGCACTGCGCGATGTAGGCGGCGCTTTGCCCGTTGAGTTTGGGCGCGCGGTACACCTCGGGGAAATCGGTTTTGAAGCCGCCGTGAGCGGCGTTATGGCAGCCTTCGCACATGGAGGATTCATACTTGCCTGCGGCGGCGTTGCCCGCAGGCGTTTGCGCCTGCGCGCTGGCGGCGAGAAAGAAAGTCATCAAAACCAGACCAATTGAATGATGTTTCATGAGTAGTCCTGAATGGGTGTGCATGAGGGACAGTGTGGAGTTGCTCTGCGGCAACTCCTGTGACAAAGATGGGTGCATGAACGGCGCGCGGAAAACCGCTCCCGCGCGACTGCGGGCAGTGCGTGCAGGGTGGGTGCGGCGCGGGGATCGGGTTGCAGCCAGCGAAAGGGCTGCTTTACTCTGCCGCGAGCTTTGCCTTGACGGCCAATGGCTCGGGCGACTGAATTATGGCCTTGAGATCCTGGGGCCAGCTCTGAGTCCAGAGCTCGGGTGGGCAAAGTCTGAAAAATCCGTCGACCTCGGCAGTGAGGAACCCCCTGCCGCTGCGCAAAACCGCGATGCGGTAGCGATCCGCCGCGGGATCGACCCGGCAGACGGCGTAGACCACGCGGCAGATCTTGCTGTCGTCGCACAAGCGCAGGCTTTGGTAGATCGTCAGCGAGCGATACAACGCGTAGGCGGCGACCAGGAGCAGCGCAATGATCCCAAGATCTTTGACGATCGCCAGCAGGCTGCCGACGCCCAGCGCAGCGGGCGTGCTGCGCATGTGCGACTGACCCAGCGCAATCAGGCTGCGGGCGATGAAATAGGCAAGAACAACGTAGGACGCGGCGATGCAAAGTTTCATCTTGCGGCAGGCGCTGCGCACAGACGCAAGGGACGGCGGCTGGCCTGAGGCGATATTGATGGTCGGAATCGCGAGCATGTGCGGGTCTCCGCGGGGAATACCGGGAAGAGCATAGATAGCTCGGCCGCATGTGCAGATCGGGAATTGCCCGATGGCGGCATTGGGCTGCAGCACAGGGACGCATCAGCTTGGCTCCTCCTCGCCCGGCATGATGAGCAGCCATGCCGCGCGCAGCTGCAGCGGCAATCCGGCAATGAACATCACCAGCCCGGCGTAGTGTTGGTCGTCCAGCGGACTGAGGTTCCACAGGCACAGCACGTCGAGGTAAGGGGTGTAGAGTACATGGCCGCTCCACACCCAGACTGCGGCGATGATCATCATCGGCAGACTGCCCAGCCAGCCATAGATGCCCGCAATCCAGCGATGGGCAATGCTGGTGCAACCCGGCAGCAACTGCGCCCAGAACATCACCCCGGAGAGCAGCAGAAACAGGCCGATCGGGCCGGAAAAGAAGGCGTTGGCGAGCGCGGTGTTGAACACGCCGGGCAGATTCACTCCCAGGGTCAGAATGATGAACACGGCCGCTGCGACCCACGCGTCGAGCACCCAGAGGCTCCACCAACTCTGCCTTGGCGCGCGCCACTGCGCGCGTACCTGCGGAGGAAATCCGATCAGGAGAAGCGGCGACACGATCTGGCCCATGGTCATCAAGGCGATGGTGTAGCCCGTCATCGAGGCCAGCGGATTGTTCAATCCCCAGGCGCAAAGCAGCGTCAGCGCGCAGCCGACCGCAAAGACCATCACCCGCCACCATGGCCAGCGCCCGCGCCAAGCGGCCAGGCTGTAACCCGCCAGCGCCAAGCCGGCCAATACGAACCATCCCGCCCATGCCGCGAGCGGCCACGTGCTTGTCATCCTCGCTCCAGGACGGTGCGCAAATCGTCTGCAAGCCAGGAGGGATCCGTAAGTTGTCCGTAGCCATATCGCGCAACCAATCGCCCATCTGGTCCAACCAGGGTGACCGCCGCGGT
>CALBRU010000358.1 GCA_937927695.1 uncultured Thiomonas sp.
GGTCGATCTGGGTGTGCTGTGCGTCGATATCGCCCGCAAGAACCAGCAGATCGGCATCGGGCGCGGGCTGCGGCGCGAAGGTCTCGGTTTCCAGATGCAGATCGGAGAGAAGTTGAATGCGCATGGCGCGGTAATTGGTGCATTGACGGGTTTGTTAACGCACTGTAAACCGGTTCGCGCCGTTTGCCTGCGCCGAAGCGCCACGAAAATACGCAGGCTGTGAATAAATCCACAGCCTGCGTGCTGGCGCTGCAAGCGCTTGGCCGTTGGGAGCGGCGGTGCGCTGCCGTTCCCAACGGGTGACTTACTTCACCGCAATTTGCTGAATTACGGCTTGTGCTTTGCGCGGCAGCGTGAGGGTGAGCACGCCGTTTTCCAGCTTCGCCTCGGCAGCGGCGGCGTCTAGCTCGGCGGGCAGTTCAAAAGAGCGATAAAACTGGCTTGCGCTGCGTTCGCGGTAGATCACCTTGCCGCCTTCAGCCTTCTCGTCTTCCTTCTTCGACTCGGCCGAGATGGTGACGCGCGGGCCATCGATCTGGATTTTGACCGCGTCCTTCTCGATGCCCGGAAGATCGGCGTGGACGAGATAGCCCTTGTCGGTCTCGGTCACATCCATGCTGAGCTTTTTCAAGGCCTGATCAGGACTGTCGCTCGCGGCGAAAAAGTCGCGGAATGCCTGATCGAACAGCCGACCAAAAACAGGCTCCAGACCGCTGCTATAGAGAGAAGAACGGTTGGATGGGGTGGTAATGGAATAAGCCATGAGGATTCTCCTTGAGAAATAGGGGATCGAAGCCCCGATAACCAAGATATGCCGCCAGTGTGACAGTTTTCAAGTTCCCGAGAGCGCGCCCCAAGCCCGACAGGCTGCTAGACCTGCCGCGTTCGCGTCAGGTCCCCCCAGGGGGTGAGAAAACTTGGGGACGTCCCCGCGTTTTCTCATGAGTGCTTCGAGGTTGTGGATCAGGTTGTGCGTCGATTCAAGCTGTGGCGATTCCAGTTCAGGTTAGAATTAGTGGCTTTTCACCTTCACGGCGCGGAATGGTTTCTTCTGCGTTCGCGTGTTCTCTACAAGGAAACTGATATGTCTGTTGCAGAAATCAACAAGGCGCAAATCGTCGCCGACAATGCCCGCGGTACGGGTGATACCGGATCTCCGGAAGTGCAGGTCGCTTTGCTGACCGCGCGCATCAATCATCTGACCGATCACTTCAAAACGCACGCCAAGGACCATCATGGTCGTCGCGGCCTGCTCAAGATGGTGAGCCGCCGTCGCAAGTTGCTCGACTACCTGAAAGACAAGGACGCTGATCGTTATCGCGCCCTGATCACCAAGCTCAGTCTGCGTAAGTAAGTGCCTGCTTTGCAAGAACGCCTGTGTGAGTTTGTCGGCACAGGCGTTTTTTTGTATGGGCGTTGTGGTTTGCAAAGTTTGAAGCGTCGCGCCTCTGATGGGGTGCGGCGTGGGTTTCAAGGGGGCGGTGTGACCCGTGTCATTCCACCGACGCGCCGGATAGCCGGGCGTCGCTGGAATGGCATCACTCCGCCAGGTTTTTAACGGGCGCTGCTCGTGGCGATCTCAGTCCCTCAGGACGAAGATCGCAGTTGCGCCTTGATCAAGGAGTTAGCCATGTTCAACAAAGTCGTCAAAACCTTCCAGTGGGGACGCCATCAAGTCACGATGGAAACGGGCGAGATTGCGCGCCAGGCCAGTGGTGCGGTGCTGCTCAATATGGACGATACCGTGGTGCTCGCCACTGTGGTGGGCGCGCGTACGGCCAAGGCGGGGCAGGATTTTTTCCCCCTGACCGTTGATTACATCGAGAAGACCTATGCGGCAGGCCGCATTCCCGGTGGTTTTTTCAAGCGGGAAGGCCGCCCCAGCGAGAATGAAACGCTGACCTCGCGTTTGATCGATCGCCCGATCCGCCCCTTGTTTCCTGAGGGATTCTTCAACGAGGTTCAGGTGGTGGTGCATGTGCTGTCCATCAACCCGGAGGTCGAGGCGGATATTCCGGCCCTGCTGGCTTCGAGCGCCGCGCTGGCGGTGTCGGGCTTGCCGTTCAACGGCCCGGTGGGCGCTGCCCGCGTGGGTTATGTCAACAGCAACTATGTGCTCAACCCCAGCCGCGCCGAACTGGCCGATAGTCGCCTTGAACTGGTGGTGGCGGGTACGGAATCGGCCGTGCTGATGGTCGAGAGCGAGGCCGATCAGTTGTCTGAAGAGGTCATGCTCGAAGCCGTGATGTTCGGCCATGCGCAGTTTCAGACGGCGATCAACGCCATCCACGAGCTGGTGCGCGATGGCGGCAAACCCGCCTGGGACTGGGCCGCGCCTGAGAAAGATCAGGCGCTGATCGACCGCATTCAGGCGCTGGCCGGTGACGATATCCGCGCCGCCTACAAAATCACCCAGAAGCAGGCGCGCACGCAGGCCTTGCGCGAAGCGACGGCCAAGGTGCATGCCGGTTTGGCCGAGGCGGGCATCGCCGCTGATGCGGCCAAGGTCGACGGCATCCTGTTCGACATGGAAGCGCGTATCGTGCGTGACCAGATTCTCGCGGGCGAGCCGCGCATCGATGGTCGCGATACCCGCACCGTGCGTCCTTTGAGCATCCGTACTTCGGTGTTGCCGCGCACGCACGGCAGTGCCCTGTTCACCCGCGGCGAAACCCAGGCGCTGGCCGTGGCCACGCTGGGCACCGACCAAGATGCGCAGATCATCGATGCGCTGGGCGGCGAATACCGCGACCGCTTCCTGCTGCACTACAACATGCCGCCGTTCGCCACGGGCGAGACGGGCCGCGTGGGCACGCCCAAGCGCCGCGAAATCGGCCATGGTCGCCTGGCCAAGCGCGCGCTGCTGGCGGTGCTGCCGAAAAAAGAAGACTTCGCCTACACCATGCGTGTGGTGTCGGAAGTGACCGAGTCCAACGGCTCGTCGTCGATGGCCTCGGTGTGCGGCGGCTGCTTGGCACTGCTCGACGCTGGTGTGCCGCTGAAAGCGCATGTGGCCGGCATCGCCATGGGTCTGATCAAGGAAGGCAACCGTTTTGCGGTGCTGACCGACATTCTGGGCGATGAAGATCACCTCGGCGACATGGACTTCAAGGTGGCGGGTTCGGCCTCGGGGGTGACCGCGCTGCAGATGGACATCAAGATTCAGGGCATCACCCGCGAGATCATGCAGGTGGCGAGATCGGAAGAGCGTCGTGTAGGGAAAGAGTGTAGATCTCGGTGGT
>CALBRU010000359.1 GCA_937927695.1 uncultured Thiomonas sp.
CGTGGTCGAGCACTGAGGGCGAGACCGAGCCGAAGGGAAAGCCGTCCAGGCGCTTCGAGAGCGTGGACAGCACGCCATTCTGATGATTGCGGACAAACAGACGGGCCTCCTGGCCCAGGGCCAGCGCGTGTTCGGTGTCAGCCATGTTGCGTTTCCTTTCTGTAGATGCGATTGCAGCAACCTCAACTTAACCTTGACTGAATGCGTTTTGAAAGGGGCTTTGCGATCGGCCCTACCCGCCCGGGTTTTGCACATCGCGGGCCTCGATGGTGTCGCGCAGCCAGTAGATCAGCGCCACACCGGGCACGGCGGCCGCCACGGTGAACAGATAAAAGTTCGGCCAGCCCAGCGCATCGACCAGATAGCCCGTGGCCGGGCCGACATACACCCGTCCCACCGCCGACAGCGCCGACAACAGCGCAAACTGCGTGGCGGAAAAACGCACGTCGCACAGCGCCGACAACAGAGCGACAAACGCCGCCGTGCCCATGCCGCCGGTGAAGTTTTCCACGCCGATCGCCAGACCCATGAGCGCCAGACTCTGTGGCGAAATCGCCAGCACCCAGTAGGCCAGATTAGAGGCGCCCTGCAGCACGCCGAACAGCAACAGCGCCCGCCACAGCCCCAGCCGCGCCTGCAAGGCCCCGCCCAGCAGAGCGCCGACGATGGTCGCGACCAGCCCCATGCTCTTGTTCATCAGGCCCACATCCGCCGGGCTGAAACCCACGCCGCGAATCAGAAAGGTGGTGGACAAGGCCCCGGCGAAGGCGTCGCCCAGCTTGTAAAACACGATGGCCAGCAGCAAGGCCCAAGCCCCCTTGCGGCTGAAAAATTCTTGCCAAGGTTCGACCACCGCCTCGCGCAGGGTGCGCGGCGGTTTGGCATGCAGCGGCGGGCGCGGAGCCCACAGGGTGACGAGGGTGAGCACCAGCATCAGCCCGGCCATGAGGGCGTAGATGCCGCGCCAGCCGGTCACGTCGGTGGCGAGCCACAGCGCCAGACCGCCCGAGACGATCATCGCCAGACGGTAGCCCAGCACCAGCACGGCGGCCCCGGCGCTGCGCTCGGCAGCGGGCAGCACATCGGTGCGATACGCGTCGATCACGATGTCTTGCGAAGCCGAGAAAAACGCCACGCCCACGGCCAGCAGCAGCAGCGGTACGGCACGCGCGCTGGCGGCGTCCACGCCGAGCCGCTCGGCCGTATGCACCAGCCCCGGCCAGGCCGCTGCCTGATCGGGGCCGGGCACGCCGACAAAAGCCATCAGGCCGAGCATGGCCGCCAGCAGCAGTTGCGCCAGCAGCAGCCAACCGCGCCGCCGCCCCAGCCAACGCCCCCAGAACGGCACGGCGTATCGATCCATCGCCGGCGACCAGAGGAACTTGAACACATAGGCCTGCCCGACCAGGGTGGCAAAACCGATGGCTTTCAGGCTCAGCCCTTCGACCGTGAGCCAGGCCTGCAGCGTGCCCGCCGTCAGCGCCAGCGGCAACCCTGAAGAAAACCCGAGCAGCAGGACGGCGGCGATGCGGCGGTTGCCGAAAACCGCCCAGGCCGAAACGGCGGGCGGCGTGTCGTTCATGGAATCTGCGGGGGCGGACATCGAGGGCAGAAAGCGTTGGGCCAGGGCGCAGGATACCCAAGCCGGGATTCAGCCTTCCCCCATCTCTCCCGGCAGGGGCCAACCCAACAACTCGGCCAGTCGATTGACCACCCACTGCGCCTCCGCAGCGTTCACGCCCGAGTCGGGTGCGCACAGCCCGCGCCACACCCGCAACAGCACGTCGTCGTCGGTGACATGCAGGCTGGACTTGATCTGCGCTGCGTGCTCGGTCAGCATCGAGGCGAGGTCTTCGCAGAACTCGTAGCGCGCGGTGATGACCTCGCGCGGCGCGCTGGGGCGGCTACGGTGCGGCTCCAGGTAGAGCGCGATGAACGAGGACGGAACGACGAGCTGCGAGTCGTCTGCCATCACTCGAACCCGACGACTGGATGCGGCTGATACGGCGCCTCCAGCGCCGCCCGCTCCTCGGCGCTGAGCGAGACCGACAGGGCGGCCACGGCGTCGAGCAGATGTTGCGGCTTGGACGCGCCGATGATGGGCGCCGTCACGCCCGGCGTATCCAGCAGCCAGGCCAGCGCCAGTTGCGCGCGCGGCACGCTCCGTTGCGCGGCCAGCTTGCCCAGTGCCTCGACGGTGTCGCGGTCGTTGTCCTGAGTGCGCGAGAACAGTTTGGCGCCGAACGCGTCGCTGGCACTGCGCGGGGTGTGTTCCCCCCAGGGCCGCGCCAGACGACCGCGCGCCAGCGGGCTCCACGGCAGCACCGCCACGCCTTGATCGCGGCACAGCGGCAGCATCTCGCGCTCTTCCTCGCGGTAGAGCAGGCTGAGCTCAGGCTGCATGCTGACGAAGCGCGTCCAGCCATGTTGCTGCGCGACCTGCTGCGCCTTGGCGAACTGCCAGGCGAACATGCTCGACGCGCCGATATAGCGCGCCTTGCCCGCCTTGACCACGTCGTGCAGAGCCTCCATGGTTTCCTCGATGGGCGTGTGCGGATCCCAGCGGTGGATCTGGTAGAGATCGACATAGTCCATGCGCAGTCGCTTCAGGCTGGCATCGATCTCGAACAGAATCGCCTTGCGCGACAAGCCGCCGATATTGGGCGCCTGCCTCGACGGAAATCGCACCTTGGTCGCCACCACGATCTCCTCGCGGCGGGTGAACTCGGGCAGCACGCGGCCGAGAATCTCCTCGGAGGTGCCGTCGGAATAGGAATTGGCCGTATCGAAAAAGTTGATGCCCAGTTCCACCGCCTGCCGAATCAACGGACGGCTGGCGGCTTCATCGAGCGTCCAGGGATGATTGCCGCGCTCGGGCACGCCATAAGTCATGCAGCCCAGACAAATGCGCGAGACTTCAAGGCCGGTGCGGCCCAGTCGGGTGGTTTTCATAGGGGGTTCTTTCAAAGTGTGCGGGCTTTCACTTCTATAGCCACTCGGTATTTTGCGGCGCCTGCAAAACCCGCGCACAACGCGCGCAGCAAGAGGCCGTCCGCGGCCAGCGGCTGCCGCTCGGAGTCGGCTCGATTATTTGGGCTGAGTTGCGTTGCGGTTTGATGTGCATAACAGCCCGCCCGAATTGACCGCGCTGTCGAACAGCTTGGTCATCAAAGATTTCGACATGCAGGCGGCGGCTTTTTTTTGGAAAACTCTCCCGGCAGTTTCCAGCCAGAAAAAACAGCTTCGATGAGATCCTCCCCAGGAACAACATCCTCGGCACGGGTTGTGCCAACTGCCAGGCCGCACAAAGGCGGGTCGAAAACATCATTAAGGCCAGGGCGTGCACGGCGGCAGCATACCGATCGACGCAGCCGGCGGGATGGTTGCGGCCGTCGGCGTGGCGGGTGCGCCCGTGGCTGACAATGACGACATCTGCGCCCTGGCGGGATTGGCTGCGATGGAGAGCGATCCGGCATGATGAATCCGCCGATTCACTTGATTCGCCCCTGACCTGACACCCCCCTGCAGTCGCGCTGATCCTTTCCTTTTAGCCCTCATTCCCGCCATCGCCATGTCCAGACTCCATGAGGAAAGCCACCGCACCCAGCACATCGGCTGGCTGCGCGCCGCAGTGCTCGGCGCCAACGACGGTATCGTTTCCACCGCCAGCCTGATCGTCGGC
>CALBRU010000360.1 GCA_937927695.1 uncultured Thiomonas sp.
GCATACGAGCTAAGCTAGTGACTGGAGTTCAGACGTGTGCTCTTCCGATCTGCTCAAGGAGAAATTTCTCAGCAATATGTCCAAGCGCGCCTCTGAAATGCTGCGTGACGACATGGAAGCCAAGGGGCCGGTCAAGCTCTCCGAAGTGGAGGGCGCGCAGAAGGAAATTCTGCAGATCGCCTCGCGCCTGGAAGCTGCGGGCCAGATTCAGCTGGGCAGCGGCGGCGGCGAACAACTCGTCGGCTGAAGCCTGGTGACCAGTAACCGGTTCTCACCGAAGCCATGAGCGGCATCATTCCCAAGGAAGACGCGCAGGCCGCGCGGCGCTGGCAGCCGCAGGAAATGGACCCTGTGGCGCGCACCGCGGCGCAGCCCCCGCGCCAAACCGCTGGCGGCCCGCCGACCGCGCAGCAGTTCGAGGCGGTGTACGCACAGGCCGAGGCGCAGGGCCGCGAAGACGGCCGACAGGCGGGCCTGGAAGAAGGCCATCGCGAGGGCTATGCCGCTGGACACGCCGAGGGTCTGGCCGCCGGGCGGGCGCAGGCGCAGCAGGAACGTGAAACGCTGCAGGCGCTGCTCTCCCGCGTCACCCAACCCGTGGCCGCGCTCGATGCCGAGGCCGAGACGGCGCTGGTGGCGCTGGCGCTGGAATTGGCGCGGCAAGTCATCCTGCAAGAGCTGCGCACTCAGCCCGAAGCGCTGCTGCCCATCGTGCGCAAGGCGCTGGCGGCTTTTCCGGCGCAGGCCGGGGCGCCTTCGGTGCGGCTTCATCCCCTCGATCTGGACGTGCTGCGCAACGCCGCGCCCGATCTTGAAAGCAGCGGCGTGACCTTGCTGGCGGACGACGCCCTGCAGCGCGGCGATCTGATCGTGGCCGCGGCCGCGCCGGGTCAGACCGCCACTCCCGACCGCCGCTGGCGCACGCGCTCGCGCGAGGCGGTGAGCGAACTCGATCTGCGCGTTGAAGAGCGCTGGCGGCAGATCATGGCCCGGCTGTTCGAGGAAGGGCTGCAATGAGGGTGCTGCAATGAGTCTGTCCCGGGTATCGCGCCATCTGCAGACTTTGCAACTACGTCTGCAATCGGGCGGGCCTTTGCCTCTGGTCTACAGCGGCAGTCTGGTGCGGGTGCGGGGGCTCATTCTCGAAGCGCAGGGGCTGGAGGCCAGTCTGGGCGAGCGTTGCCGTATCAGCACCGAGCAGAACCGCGTCATCGACGCCGAAGTGGTGGGTTTCAACGGCGATCATGTGCAGCTCATGGCGCTGGGCGAAGTGCAGGGCCTCACGCCGGGGGCGCGGGTGCATCCCGTTCCGGGCGATATCCGCATTCCTGTCGGGCCCGAGCTGCTCGGGCGCGTGCTCGACGGCAACGGCCGTCCGCTAGACGGCGACGGCGCGCTGCTGGCCTCACACTACACCACCTTGTCGACCCAGCAGATCAACCCGCTGGGCCGGGCGCTGGTGCGCCAGCCGCTCGACGTGGGCGTGCGCGCGATCAATGCGCTGTTCACCGTGGGCCGTGGCGCGCGCATGGGGTTGTTCGCGGGCAGCGGGGTGGGCAAGAGCGTGCTGCTGGGCATGATGGCGCGCAACACCAATGCCGACGTCATCGTGGTGGGCCTCATCGGCGAGCGGGGCCGCGAGGTCAAAGAGTTCATCGAGGACATTCTGGGCGAGCAAGGGCGCAGCAGGGCCGTCGTGGTGGCCGCCCCGGCTGACGCCCCGGCGCTGACCCGCATTCGCGGCGCGCGTCTGGCCACCGCGATGGCCGAGTATTACCGCGACCAAGGGCTGAACGTGCTGCTGTTGATGGATTCGGTCACCCGCTACGCCCTGGCCCTGCGCGAGGTGGCGCTGGCCGCAGGCGAGCCCCCGGCGGCGCGCGGTTTTCCGCCTTCGGTGTTCGCCAAGCTGCCGGCGCTGGTGGAGCGCGCGGGCAACGGGCCGGAGGGCGGCGGCAGCATCACCGCGTTCTACACCGTGCTGATGGAAGGCGACGACCAGCAAGACCCGGTGGCCGACAATGTGCGCGGCATTCTCGACGGCCATATCGTGCTCAGTCGCCGTCTGGCCGAGCAGGGGCACTTTCCGGCCATCGACCTGCAGGCGTCGATCAGCCGCGTGATGCCGGCCATCGCCACTCCGCTGGAACTTCGGCGCATGCAAAAGCTCAAGGAAATGCAATCGCGCTACGCCAGCCAGCAAGACCTCATTGCCGTGGGCGCCTACACCCCAGGCGCCGACCTGCAGCTCGACCAGGCGGTGCAGGCGCACGCCGGCATCCGCGAGTTTTTGATTCAGGACATGCACGCCGCTGTCGGCCTGACACAGAGCCGACAGGAACTGGCCGATCTGATGACGCCCTACCTTGTTTGAGATGTCGGGTTTTTGACGATTTCGGTAGGGAAGTCTTGGCCTGCTCGATGCAAGGTTTACACTTTGCCTGAGTCAAATTCAGCTCCCAGCGCATGACCTACAACAACACCCTCAGCCCGCAGCGGCTGGAGACCCTTCAGGCTTTGCATGCGCAAGCCGTAGAGGCCAGTCAGAATGCGGGCCAACTCGTGGGTAAACAGCAGGACATTCTTCGAACCGCGCAGGCGAAGCTTGCACAGCTTGAAAGTTATGCCGCGCAATATCGTGAACAGATCCAGACTCTGGGCACTGCCGGCACCGCCTGGAGTCAGGTGCGCGACCTGCGCGGTTTTGTCGATCGCATCGAATCGGCCATCACCGCGCAGAAAGTCGAACTCAACCGCCAGCAGCTCGTCCTGACCGAACGCATGGGGCAATGGACGGCAGCGCGCCAGCGCGAAAAGGCGTTCGAGGTGCTGATCGATCAGCATCAGGCGCAAAAACGCCAGGGACAAAAGGCCAGCGCCCTGAAAAACCTGCAGGAATGGGCGGTACGGCGGGCGTCGCAATTCCTGCCCAGCTCGCAGCAGCGGTCTGATTTCTGAAGTCGCAAGATCAGTCAGTCAATCAGTCAGTCAGGCTGGCGCAGGATTTGCTTAGAACGGGTATCTACTCGTTTGAGCCGCCATCATGCCGCTGATCGTTCCTGTCGTGTCCACTCCTGCTGCGCCGCCTGCCGAATCAATGTCGGCCGGGGCTGCAGCATCTCAGAACGAGACCGGGCCAAGCTTTTCCGACGCGCTTTCGCGTGCGGGCAAGGCCGCGCCTTCTTCGCCGTCTGCAGATTCGGCAAAAGCGCAGAAACCGACCGAGGCTTCATCTTCAGACGCAAAAGTTGCAGCGCAGGCGCAGGGCAAGGCCGATTCGTCGCAGGCG
>CALBRU010000361.1 GCA_937927695.1 uncultured Thiomonas sp.
TGGAGATAATGAACAGCGGCGAGCCGATGACAGGCAGCCGCAGCTTGGAAAGAATGGCGGGCAGACTCATCTCAGAACGCCTCTACCGGCAGGGCCATCACGCTGTCGGCGCCACTCAAGACCGCGTCGCGCAAACCGCCGCAGCGCGGCAGGATATGGGCGCAGTAAAACGCTGTGGTGGCCCGTTTGGCTAGTGCGAAGTTGGCTTCATCCGCCGGAAGGTCGCGCGTGGCCAGCCAGCTTTGCGCCATCTGCCAACCAGCCATTAGATTGCCCGCCAGCATCAGATACGGCACGCTGCCCGCAAAAACCGCATTGGGGTCGGACTTACCGTGCGCCGCGACGAACGCCACCACCTGCGCATACGCCTCGCGGGCTTGCCGCAGCTGGCCGGCCATGGCCACGGCTTGCGCGTCGCCCGTCGCCGCGAGCGCCTCTTCGACCTTGCTCACCCGCGCGGCGAAGTGCAGCGCCAGGGCGCCGCCATCGCGCACCGTCTTGCGTCCCACCAGATCATTGGCCTGGATGGCCGTGGTGCCTTCGTAGATGGTGAGGATGCGGGCGTCGCGGTAATACTGGGCCGCCCCCGTTTCTTCGATGAAGCCCATGCCGCCGTGCACCTGCACGCCCAGGCTCGCCACCTCGATGCTCATCTCTGTCGAGTAGCCCTTGACCAGCGGCACCAAAAATTCGTAGGCCGCCTCGTGCGCGGCGCGCTGTCCGGCATCGGGATGGGCGCGGCCGACGTCGTGCAGACTGGCAGCCACCAGCGCGAGTGCGCGGCAGCCCTCGGTCAGCGCGCGCATGGTCATGAGCATGCGGCGCACATCGGGGTGATGCACGATGGCGACCGACTGCGCCACGCTGCCGTCCACCGGGCGCGACTGCACCCGATCCTTGGCATAGGCCGCCGCCTTCTGATAAGCCCGCTCGGCCACGGCAATGCCCTGCAGTCCCACGGCGTAGCGCGCGGCGTTCATCATGATGAACATGTATTCCAGCCCGCGATTGGCCTCGCCCACCAGCTCGCCAATCGCGCCGGTTCCCACCTCGCCCTTGCCGTCGCCGTAAATCAGCACCGCCGTCGGGCTGGCCTTGATGCCCAGCTTGTGCTCGATGGAGGCGCACCAGACGTCGTTGCGCCGCCCGTCTTCCAGCACTTTGGGCACGATGAACAGCGAGATGCCCTTGACCCCCGCCGGCGCATCCGGCAGGCGGGCCAGTACCAGGTGGACGATGTTGTCCGCCATGTCGTGCTCGCCGTAGGTGATGTAAATCTTCTGGCCGAACAGGCGGTAAGTCCCGTCGCCCTGCGGCTCGGCGCGGCTGCGTACCAGCGCCAGATCAGAGCCCGCCTGCGGCTCGGTGAGATTCATGGTGCCCGTCCACTCGCCAGAAATCAGCTTGGGGATGTAGCGCTGCTTCTGCGCATCGGTACCCGCGGTGAGCAAGGCTTCGATGGCGCCGTCTGACAGCAGCGGGCACAGCGCGAAACTGAGGTTGGCGCTGTTGAGCATTTCGGTGCAGGCCGCCGAGATGCTTTTGGGCAAACCCTGTCCGCCAAATTCGGCCGAATGTTGCAGCCCTTGCCACCCTCCCTCGGCGAACTGCCGGAACGCCTGCTTGAATCCTGGGGTGGTCGTCACCTTGCCGTCTGCCCAGGCGCTGGGATGGAGGTCGCCCTCGCGGTTCAGCGGGGCGATCACATCGCGGTTGAATTTGCCGCATTCCTCCAGCACCGCTGCAGCCGTGTCGGGGGTGGCGTCCTCGAAGCCTGGTAGTTTGGAAATGGACTCCAGGCCTGCGAGATGTTCGAGGTCGAACATCATGTCGCGGATGGGGGCGGTATAGCTCATGCGAGTCTCCGTCTGGGGATATGAATAAGCGCCCCCAGACCTGCCGCATTCGCGTCAGGCCCCCCGAGGGGGATGAGAAAACTTG
>CALBRU010000362.1 GCA_937927695.1 uncultured Thiomonas sp.
ATGATGGCCAAGTTCGGCTACAAGTCGGTGATGGAAGTGCCGCGCCTGACCAAGGTGACCCTCAATATGGGTGTCTCCGAGGCTGTGGCTGACAAGAAGGTGATGGAGCATGCGGTGGGTGATCTGACCAAGATCGCCGGCCAGAAGCCTGTCGTGACCAAATCGCGCAAGGCGATCGCTGGTTTCAAGATCCGCGAAGACCTGCCCATTGGTTGCATGGTGACGCTGCGTGGCGGCCGTATGTACGACTTCCTCGACCGCTTCGTGACCATTGCTCTGCCCCGCGTGCGCGACTTCCGCGGCATCTCCGCTCGCGCATTCGATGGTCGCGGCAACTACAACATGGGCGTCAAGGAGCAGATCATCTTCCCGGAAATCGAGTACGACAAGGTTGATGCACTGCGCGGTTTGAACATCAGTGTGACCACGACGGCCAAGACCGACGAAGAGTGCAAGGCACTGCTCGCTGCGTTCCGCTTCCCTTTCAAGAACTGAGGTCATCATGGCAAAACTGTCCCTGATCAACCGCGAAAAGAAACGCGAAGACTTGGTTGCAAAATTTGCATCGAAGCGCGCTGAACTGCAGGCCATCGTCGATGACGCCTCCAAGTCTTTTGAAGAGCGCTACGAGGCGCGCTTGAAGATTCAGCAGATGCCGCGCAATTCCAGCCCAACCCGGCTGCGCAATCGCTGCGCCATCACCGGTCGCCCGCGCGGTACATTCCGCCAGTTCGGGTTGTCGCGCAGCAAGATTCGAGAGCTGGCGTTCCGCGGGGAAATCCCCGGCGTGACCAAATCCAGCTGGTAATCGGTCACACAGACAAGTTGAGTTCGGTTGTCACGTATCTATCGATTGTTGCGTTGCTTGCCGACTAGACGCCAAAAGTTTTTAGGAGAGTATTGATGAGCATGAGTGATCCCATCGCCGACATGCTGACGCGTATCCGTAACGCGCAGATGGTCGAGAAGGCGAAGGTAACGATGCCAGCTTCCAAGATCAAAGCTGCAATCGCTCAGGTCCTGCACGAAGAGGGCTATATCGACGGCTTCAATATCCGTCGTGAGAGTGATGCCAAGGCGAATCTTGAGATTTCGTTGAAGTACTACGCGGGCAAACCGGTGATCGAGCGTCTTGAGCGCGTCAGTCGCCCGGGCCTGCGCGTCTATCGCGGCAAAGAAGCCATTCCCCAAGTGATGAATGGCCTGGGCGTTGCCATCGTTTCGACTCCCCGTGGGCTGATGACCGACCGCAAGGCGCGTCAAGTCGGCGTAGGTGGCGAAGTTCTCTGCTACGTCGCTTAAGGAGAGAACAGACATGTCACGTATTGCCAAATATCCGGTTGCAGTGCCGGCGGGTGTTGAGGTCAATCTCAGTGCCGAGACCATCGCCATCAAGGGTGGACTCGGCAAGCTTGAGCGTGCCCAATACGCCGGCGTGCGGATCGCTCAAGAGAACGGGGAGCTGACTTTCGCCCCGGCCGACGAGTCTCGTGAGTCGCATGCCATGTCGGGAACCATGCGCGCCCTGGTTGCGGGCATGGTGCACGGCGTGTCCAAGGGTTTTGAGCGCAAGCTCACCCTGGTTGGTGTGGGCTTCAAGGCTCAGGCTCAAGGCACCAAGTTGAATCTCTCGCTGGGTTTTTCCCATCCCATTGTCAAGGACATGCCTGAGGGCATCAAGGTCGAAACGCCGACTCCCACCGAGATCGTCATCAAGGGTGTGGACAAGCAACTCGTTGGCCAGATCGCTGCCGAAGTTCGTGCCTACCGTCCGCCTGAGCCCTACAAGGGCAAGGGTGTGCGTTACGCTGACGAAGTGGTGGTGATCAAGGAAACCAAGAAGAAGTAAGGGCCAGGATCATGATCAGCAAAAACATTTCCCGCCTGCGCCGTGCCCAGGCAACTCGCCGCCGTATCGCGCGTCTGCGTGTGGTTCGTCTGTCGGTGCATCGCACCAATCAGCATATTTACGCCAACATCATTTCCGCCGAGGGCGACCGCGTGCTCGCCTCTGCATCAACAGTGGAAGCGGAAGTTCGCGGACAACTCAACGGGCATGGCGGCAACCTGGCAGCTGCGGTTGCCGTGGGCACCCGTATTGCCGAGAAGGCCAAGGCAGCCGGCATCGACACCGTCGCTTTCGACCGTTCGGGTTTTCGCTTTCATGGGCGCGTCAAGGCGCTCGCTGAGGCTGCGCGTGAAGCCGGCCTGAAGTTCTGAGAACGAGCACATCATGGCTAAAGTTCAAAACAAGTTTGCCAACGAAGCGCGCGACGACGGTCTGCGCGAGAAGATGATTGCGGTCAATCGCGTCACCAAAGTCGTCAAGGGCGGTCGTATTCTCGGTTTCGCCGCCTTGACTGTGGTGGGTGACGGCGACGGCCGCATCGGCATGGGTAAAGGCAAGGCGCGTGAAGTGCCTGTTGCCGTTCAAAAGGCCATGGAGCAAGCGCGTCGCAATATGGTGAAAGTGCCCCTGAAAGGCGGCACGCTGCACCACAAGGTGATGGGTCAGCATGGTGCTTCGAACGTCATGATGCTTCCTGCTGTGCAGGGTACGGGCATCATCGCGGGCGGCCCAATGCGCGCCATGTTCGAAGTGCTGGGGGTGACCGACATTGTGGCCAAGAGCCACGGTTCGTCCAACCCGTACAACATGGTCCGTGCAACGCTCGACGCCTTGACCAATATGAACTCCGCTCAGTAGATCGCCATGAAGCGTGGCAAGTCCGTTGAAGAAATTCTGGGTTGAACATCATGAGTGACAAGAAAACCATCAAGGTCAAACTGGTTCGCAGCGTGATCGGCACGCGCGATTCG
This sequence comes from uncultured Thiomonas sp., assembly GCA_937927695.1. Taxonomy (GTDB): domain Bacteria; phylum Pseudomonadota; class Gammaproteobacteria; order Burkholderiales; family Burkholderiaceae_C; genus Thiomonas. The sequence continues at coordinate 2,821 of CALBRU010000362.1, forward strand.
CATCGTGCGACGGTGCGTGGCCTCGGTCTGCGTAAGCTTGGCAGCGTGCGTGAGCTGGAAGACACGGCCGCCGTGCGCGGCATGGTCCGCAAGGTTAGTTATCTGGTTGAAATCTGCGAATAAAGCCGATTCAGATCGGTTGCAAGCCAGCGGCTGATCCAGCTTTGGTTTACGAGCAACAGCAGAATTTGTGAAATTCGCGATTAGTGAGATTCGATATGCAACTCAACACCATCAAACCCGCCGCTGGCGCCAAGCACGCCAAGCGCCGCGTTGGCCGCGGAATTGGATCGGGCCTTGGTAAGACCGCAGGCCGCGGTCACAAGGGCCAAAAATCGCGTTCCGGCGGTTTCCACAAGGTGGGCTTCGAAGGCGGTCAAATGCCCTTGCAGCGTCGTCTGCCCAAGCGTGGTTTCAAGTCGCCGATCGCACGCTACAGCGCGCAGGTCACGCTGGCTGATCTGAACCGCATGCAGGAAGACGAAATCGACATGCTCACGCTCAAGGCTCACGGGCTGATACCTGATCTGTCGCGTACCGTCAAGGTTATCGCTTCGGGTCAGATCGCTCGCGCTGTCAAACTGCAGGGCATTCTGGCAACCAAGGGCGCACGCAGCGCCATCGAAGCGGCCGGCGGAAGCATCGCTGAAGTCGCAGCAGCCTGAACGGACGTCTCGACATGGCTAGCACAGGCGTGACTCAGCAGGGCAAGTACGGCGACCTCGGTCGTCGTCTGCTGTTCCTGCTCGGCGCACTGGTGGTGTACCGCATTGGTGCACACATCCCTGTGCCTGGAATCGATCCGACGCATCTGCAGCAACTTTTCCAGAACAATTCGAGCGGCATTCTGGGCCTGTTCAATATGTTCTCAGGAGGAGCGCTGGCACGCTTCACGGTGTTTGCGCTAGGGATCATGCCGTATATCTCTGCGTCGATCATCATGCAATTGCTCACCTATGTGGTGCCGTCGCTTGAGGCGCTCAAAAAGGAAGGTGAGGCAGGGCGGCGCAAGACGACACAATACACGCGCTATTTCACCTTGGTGCTGGCGCTTTTTCAGTCCTTCGGTATTGCAGTGGCGCTGCAGGCTTCCCCTGGCCTGGTCATCAGTCCTGGCATCGGTTTTCAGCTCTCGGCCGTGCTGACCCTGACCTCTGGCACCATGTTTCTGATGTGGCTGGGTGAGCAAATCACCGAGCGCGGTCTGGGTAATGGTATTTCTATCATTATTTTCTCGGGTATTGTCGCTGGTTTGCCTTCCGCGATCGCCGGTCTGATGGAGTTGGTCAGTACAGGCGCGATGAGTGTATTGGTGGCGCTGTTCGTATTAGCCATCGTGGTGCTGGTGACCTACTTCGTTGTATTTGTCGAACGGGGTCAGCGCAAGATTCTGGTGAACTACGCGCGGCGGCAGGTGGGCAATAAGGTGTATGGCGGACAAAGCTCGCATCTGCCCCTGAAGTTGAATATGGCAGGCGTGATCCCACCGATTTTTGCATCGTCCATTATTTTGCTTCCAGCAACGGCAGTGAGTTGGTTTGGCGCTGCAAAGGGTATGGGCTGGTTGAAGGATATTGCCGGTGCGCTTTCGCCAGGGCAGCCGCTTTACATTCTGTTGTACGCCACTGCGATCATTTTCTTTGCTTTTTTCTACACGGCCTTGGTTTTCAATAGCCGTGAAACTGCCGATCAGCTCAAAAAAGGTGGCGCGTTCATTCCTGGCATTCGGCCAGGGGAGCAGACCGCCAAATTCATCGACAAGGTGCTGATGCGCCTGACGTTGGTGGGGGCGATTTACATCACTTTGGTTTGTCTGCTGCCGGAATTTCTTGTATTGAAATACAATGTGCCGTTCAGCTTTGGTGGAACTTCGCTGCTGATCATTGTGGTGGTCACCATGGATTTCATGGCGCAAGTGCAAGCTTATGCCATGTCGCATCAGTACGATGCCCTGCTGAAAAAAGCCAATTTCAAATCAGGTCTTGGCGGGGTGCGTTAACGGAGTTTTATGGCCAAGGACGATGTCATTCAGATGCAGGGGGAGATTCTCGAAAATCTCCCGAACGCAACCTTCCGCGTCAAGCTGGAAAACGGCCACACGGTTTTGGGGCATATTTCCGGAAAAATGCGCATGCATTACATCCGCATTCTTCCGGGAGACAAGGTCACGGTTGAGTTGACGCCCTACGATTTGTCACGTGCGCGGATTGTGTTCCGTGCCAAGTAATAGCAAGAGAGGATCATCATGAGAGTGAGCGCATCGGTTAAAAAAATGTGCCGTAATTGCAAGATTATTCGTCGCAAGGGTGTTGTGCGCGTGATTTGTACCGACCCGCGTCACAAGCAGCGCCAGGGTTGAGCCCAAATCATTTTTTGAAGTTCGAGGTATTCAATGGCACGTATTGCTGGTATTAACATTCCGCCACATCAACACTCCGAAATCGGCCTCACGGCGATTTATGGCATTGGCCGCACCACCGCGCGCGCCATTTGTGATGCTTCGGGCGTTCCCTACAACAAGCGGATCAAGGATCTGTCCGACTCTGATCTGGAGAAGGTGCGCGATGCCATTGGCAAGCTCACCATCGAGGGTGACCTACGTCGTGAGATCTCCGTCAACATCAAGCGCCTGATGGATCTGGGTTGCTATCGTGGATTTCGCCATCGTCGGGGCCTGCCCGTGCGTGGTCAGCGCACCCGCACCAATGCCCGCACCCGCAAGGGACCGCGCAAGGGCAGCATCACGCTGAAGAAATAAGTAAGGAACATCGCAAATGGCTAAACCGTCTTCCCAGAACTCCGCAGCCCAGCGCGCGCGCAAGAAGGTTCGCAAGAACGTCTCTGATGGCATTGCGCACGTTCATGCGTCCTTCAACAACACCATCATCACCATCACCGACCGTCAGGGTAACGCGCTGTCGGCATCGTCTTCGGGTGCGCAAGGCTTTAAGGGTTCGCGCAAATCAACCCCGTTTGCGGCGCAGGTTGCTGCCGAGCAGGCGGGCCGTGTGGCGCTGGAATACGGCATCAAGAACCTGGAAGTCTTCATCAAAGGGCCGGGCCCGGGTCGTGAGTCGTCGGTGCGGGCACTGAACAACCTCGGCATCAAGGTCACGCTGATTGAAGATGTGACGCCGATCCCGCACAACGGCTGCCGTCCGCCGAAGCGTCGCCGCGTCTGATTTTGTTGCTTGGTTTTGTTGAATTTTTGTTGCACTGATTTGTAGAACTATCCCCGCGCCCTTTGGCCGTCTACTCGGCCCTGGGCGCGTTTTCAAGACCACTGCCCGTATATTCGGGCTCCCATGCAATTCACGGCATGGCAGTATTGAAAGGAATTCCAAGTGGCTCGTTTTATTGGCGCCAAAGGCAAACTCACCCGCCGCGAAGGCGCGGACCTCTTTCTCAAGAGCGCACGTCGCGGTATTGACTCCAAGGTCAAACTCGAAACCAAACCGGGTCAGCACGGCCGCACTTCAGGTGCCCGCACCTCCGACTACGGCAAACAACTGCGTGAAAAGCAGAAGGTCAAGCGTATGTATGGCGTGCTTGAGCGCCAGTTCCGCCGTTATTACGAAGAGGCGCAACGCCGCTCTGGTAACACCGGTACCAATCTGCTGATGCTGCTGGAATCGCGTCTGGACAATGTGGTGTATCGCATGGGTTACGGCTCGACCCGCGCTGAAGCGCGTCAGTTGGTCAGCCATCGCTCGATCACTGTCAACGGCAAAATGTTGAACATCCCCTCGGCGCTGGTGAAGACGGGCGACGTGGTCGCGGTGCGTGAAAAGTCGCGCAATCAGGCCCGCATCCAAGAATCTGTGAAACTGGCCGAGTCGAATGGCTTCCCTGCCTGGGTGCAGGTGGATGGCGCCAAGATGGAAGGTGTCTTCAAGAAGGCCCCGGACCGCGATGAATTTGGCAACGACATCAACGAGTCGCTGATCATCGAGTTGTACTCGCGTTAATTTTTATCCACGCCCCGGACCCCCGGGGTGTGTTCGCGCCTTGCCAACGCTGGCAGCGGCCGCTCACCTCAGCCTTATCCGCGTAACGTGCGGAGGGTATTGAACAGGAAGCCTTATGCAAACTGCACTTCTTCGCCCCAAGTCGATTCAGGTCGAATCTCTCGGTCACAACCGTTCCAAAGTGGTGCTTGAACCTTTCGAGCGCGGCTACGGCCACACCCTTGGCAACGCGCTGCGCCGCGTCATGCTGTCGTCGCTGGTGGGTTATGCGCCGACCGAGGTCAGCATCAACGGCGTGCTCCACGAGTACTCTGTGGTCGACGGCCTGCAGGAAGATGTGATCGGCGTGCTGCTCAACCTCAAGGGCGTGGTGCTCAAGCTGCACAACCGTGACGAAGTCACCCTGTCTCTGCGCAAGGAGGGCGAAGGCGTGGTGACAGCGGCTGATATTCAGACGCCTCACGATGTCGAGATCGTCAACCCGGATCATGTGATCGCGCATCTGTCGCAAGGCGGCAAGCTCGATATGCAGATCAAGGTCGAAAAGGGTCGTGGTTACGTCCCCGGCACCCTGCGTAATTTCGGCGAAGAAGGCGGCAAGAGCATTGGTCATATCGTGCTCGATGCTTCGTTCTCGCCAGTGCGCCGCGTCAGCTATGCCGTGGAAAGCGCCCGCGTGGAGCAGCGCACTGACCTGGACAAGCTGGTCATGGAAATCGAGACCAACGGTGTGATCAGCGCGGAAGAAGCCATTCGTTCGTCTGCGCGTATTCTGGTTGAGCAGTTGTCGGTGTTCGCCAGCCTGGAAGGCGCTGAGACCGCCGAGACCGCCGAGGCTGCAGCGGGTGGACAGACCTACGATCCGATCCTGCTGCGGCCGGTTGATGAGCTTGAGCTGACGGTACGCTCGGCCAACTGCCTCAAGGCCGAGAACATCTATTACATCGGCGACCTGATTCAGCGCAGCGAAACCGAACTGCTCAAGACCCCCAACCTGGGTCGCAAGTCGCTCAACGAAATCAAGGAAGTGCTTGCCGCGCGCGGCCTGACTCTGGGCATGAAGCTCGACAACTGGCCACCGACCGGCCTGGACAAGCGCTGAGCTGTCCTCGTTGATTACTACTAGATTCGCTGGGTGGAGTACCCGGCAGTGCAGGGCCAGTACCTGATCCGGCTGGCCCTTATTGATAAAGAAAGGAAAGCACCATGCGTCACGGAAACGGACTTCGCAAACTCAATCGCACCTCCAGCCATCGCAAGGCCATGTTTCGCAATATGGCCAATTCGCTGATCGAGCACGAGGCCATCAAAACCACGCTGCCCAAGGCCAAGGAATTGCGCGCTGTGGTCGAGCCTCTGATCACCCTGGGTAAAAAGCCCTCGCTGGCCAATCGCCGTCTGGCGTTTGACCGCCTGCGCAACCGGGATTCGGTGGCCAAGCTGTTCAACGTGCTCGGTCCCCGTTATCAGACCCGTCCGGGCGGTTACACGCGCACGTTGAAGTTCGGCTTCCGCGTGGGCGACAACGCGCCGATGGCTCTGATCGAACTCGTTGATCGGCCCGACGTGGACGCCGCGCCGGCCGAAGACAAGTCGGAGTAAGTCAGGCTGAATCCAAGAGCAACGGCGGATCCTCTTGCCGTCAACCTGAAAAGCGCCAGCACTTGCTGGCGTTTTTCATGGTCGAAGCAGTTTTCACAGCGAGCCCGTAGCATGTCCACCATGCCAGAAAGCACTGCCCGCCCGCCCGAAACACCCGCCCCCGCCGTGCTGCTTGAACTCGATCAGGTCTACAAAAGCTATGGGCAGCTGCAGGTGGTCGATGGCCTGAGTCTGCGGCTGACGCGCGGGGAGTGTTACGGCATCATCGGCCCTAACGGCGCCGGAAAAGCCACCACCATTCAGCTTTGCCTCGGCCTGGCGCGGCCCGACCGCGGGCAGATTCGGCTGATGGGGCAGCTCGTGCCGCAGGCGGCCCGGCAGGCTCGCCTGCGTGTGGGGGTGGTGACGCAGTTCGACAGCCTCGATCCCGACTTCACGGTGGAAGAAAGCCTGTTGGTCTTTGGTCGTTACTTCGGCTTGCGCGACGCTGAACTGCGTCCGCGGCTGCCGCAGTTGCTGGCGTTCGCCGCGCTCGAATCAAAAGCGCGGGCGCGGATCAGCGAGTTGTCCGGGGGGATGCGGCGGCGGCTGAGTCTGGCGCGAGCGCTGGTCAATGATCCAGACCTGATCTTTCTGGACGAGCCGACCACCGGCCTCGATCCGCAGGCCCGCCACCTGATCTGGGAGCGACTCAAAGTGCTGACTGCGCAAGGCAAATCGCTGCTGCTCACGACCCATTTCATGGACGAGGCCGAACGTCTGTGTCATCGCATTCTGGTGCTCGACCACGGCCGTCGCATCGCAGAAGACACGCCCCGCGGTCTGATCGCCGCCCAGGTCGAAGCCGAAGTCATCGAGATGGACGGCGATGGCCTCGACGCCGCAGAGCAGTTGCTGCGCCCGTATGTGCAACGCATGGAGCGCAGCGGAGATGGTTTGTTCGCCTACATGACGCACGGCGCCGAGGCCTTGCGCGCGCTGGAGGCGCTGTCCGGTCTGCGCGTCTTGCACCGCCGCGCCAATCTGGAAGACGTTTTCCTCAAGCTCACCGGGCGGCAACTGCGCGATTGACGACGCGCACGCCCGACCTGCCGATGCACCATGTCTGATCTCGCTTTGCTCGAACGCCATAGGTGGCGCTTCTTCCCCATTTGGCAGCGCAACTTTCTGGTGTGGAAGAAGCTCGCCATTCCCAGTCTGATCGGCAATATCGCGGAGCCTCTGATCACCCTTTTGGCCTTTGGGTTTGGCGTGGGCGCCCTCGTCGGCACGGTTCATGGCGTGCCCTACATCCAGTTTCTCGCCTCCGGCGCGATCTGCATGAGCGTGATGATGGCCGCGAGTTTCGAGGCGCTGTATTCCGCGTTTTCACGCATGCATGTGCAAAAAACCTGGGACGCCATCCGCGTCACCCCGACCTCTCTCGACGACGTGCTGCTGGGTGAACTCACCTGGGCGGCGACCAAGTCCGTGTTCAGCGGCGTGGCCATTCTTGCGGTCATCGTGGTTCTGGGCATCAGCCGACAGTGGACGCTGCTCTTCGCGCTGCCCTTGCTGCTGCTCACCGGGCTGGTCTTTTCCGCCATCGGTCTTATCGTCAACGCCAAGGCGCGTGGCTACGATTTTTTCACCTACTACTTCACCCTGGTACTCACGCCGATGACGTTTCTGTCCGGCGTGTATTTTCCGTTGACCGCGCTGCCGCTACCGCTGCAGTGGCTGGCGCAGGTGCTGCCCCTGAACGCCGCAGTCGAACTGGTGCGCCCGCTGTTTTTCGGACAATTCGACCCGCAGGGGGGGCTGCATCTGGCCGTACTAGTGTTTGATTTACTGCTGGCTTGGTGGGTTGCGCGCACGCTGACGCAGCGACGCTTTCGGGCCTGAGGACGGGCCTGAGGGTGCCCCCAAACCTGCCGCCTTCGCGTCAGCCCCCCGAGGGGGATGAGAAAACTTGGGGCGACCCTGCGTTTTTTCATGAGCCCCAGCGCGGATGCCGGGTAATTCGGCGGGTGCAGCAGGGCAAGCCCTAAGGCATTCAAATATGCCACTGGACTTATATTTCACTTTTGGCGGCTGCGCAACGCCTGACTGGCTGTCAGGATCTCACGCGGCACGCGACCAAACGATAAGACAAGGGAGACCGTTCATGCGCCACAGCATTCCATCCACTTTGCGAGCACCGCGTTTCTGGGCAGAGCTCAGTCGTGCTCTGCTGGGCTTTTTCATGCTCTGTGCCGGCGTTTTGCTGCCCGTGGCGCACGCTCAGCAGGCCGATTTCCTGCCGCCGGACGAAGCCTTCCAGTTCACCGCCAAAGTGCAGGATGCCAAGACGGTGCTGCTGCAGTTCAAGGCGCACGACGGGTATTACCTGTACCAGGAACGGTTCCATTTCGAGTCACAGACGCCGGGCGTGGAACTCGGCAAGCCAGAATTTCCTCCGGCGCACAAAATTTTCGATAAAAACCTCGGCCACGAGGTGTTTCACTACCGCGGACTGGTGCCGATTCCCCTGCCCATACTCAAGGCGCCTGCCACCTTCAAGATGTTGGTGACGTATCAGGGCTGCGCCGACGCGGGGCTTTGCTACCCGCCAATCGAAAAGCTTGCCACCGTCAGTCTCAGCGGGTTTGGCGGCAACGGAACGGTAAGCATTTCCGAACCCGATGACGAGAGCGGCAGCGCACCCGCGGCAAGCGGTAGCGAAGCCAGCGGCCTGGTGCAGGGCTTGATGGCAGGCGCCAGCGCGACACAACCGGCGGCGGCCTCTGCCTCTGCCACGACCGCGCCAGCTCCGGCTGCAACGGCATCGGCCGCCACCGCTCCGGCTGCAGCGGCCGCTGTCGCCCAGGGTGGCGACTCGTCGCGCATTGGTCAGGCGCTGGCCTCGGGCAGCCTGCTGACCATCATTCCCATGTTTTTGGTGTTCGGTCTGCTGCTGGCGTTCACGCCCTGCGTGCTGCCGATGATTCCCATTCTGTCGAGCATCATCGTGGGGCAGGGCGAGAAGGTGTCGCGCGGGCGTGGCTTCGCTCTGGCTGTGGCTTATTCCCTGGGCATGGCCATTGTGTACACGGCCTTTGGCGTGGCGGCCGGTCTGCTGGGCCAAGGGCTGGCGGCCTCCTTGCAGAACCCCTGGGTGCTGTCGGTCTTCGCTTTGCTGCTCGTCGTGCTTTCGCTGTCGATGTTCGGTTTCTACGAACTGCAAGTGCCTAGCGGCCTGCAGAGCAAGTTATCGTCCACCTCAGACAAGATGCAGGGCGGACACTTCGCCGGGGTGTTCATCATGGGCGGCATTTCGGCGCTCATCGTCGGGCCCTGCGTGGCCGCGCCGCTGGCTGGCGCCCTGCTCTACATCAGCCAGACCGGCAACGCGCTCATCGGCGGGGTGGCGCTGTTCTCGCTGGCGGCGGGCATGAGCGTGCCCTTGCTGCTGGTCGGTCTGGGCGCGGGCACTTTGCTGCCCAAGGCGGGCGGATGGATGGATGGCGTCAAGGCCTTTTTCGGTGTGCTGCTCATCGCCACCGCGCTGTACATGATCGCCCCGGTGCTGCCGACCTGGCTGCTGATGGTGCTGTGGGCCCTGCTTTTGCTCATTAGTGCCAGCTTCCTGCGGGTGTTTGACCGGCTGCCCGATGAGGTTTCGGGCTGGAAGCGGCTGTTCAAGGGCTTCGGCGTGGCGTTGGCGGTGGCGGGCGCGGCGCTGATCGTCGGTCTGGCGGCGGGCAACCGTAATCTGCTGCAGCCGCTGGCCGGGCTGGGCGGCGGCGCAGCGGGCGCTGTGAGCGCCGCGCCTGCGGTGCAGTTTCAGCGCATTCACACGGTGGTCGATCTTGACCGTGTGGTCGCCAGCAGCAGCAAGCCCGTGATGCTCGACTTCTACGCCGACTGGTGCGTGTCGTGCAAGGAAATGGAGCACTTCACCTTCACTGACCCGGCAGTGGCGCAACAGATGGCGGGCTTTACCCTGATTCAGGCCGACGTGACGAACAACACCGCCGAGGACAAGGCGTTGCTCAAGCGCTTCCAACTGTTCGGCCCACCGGGCATCATCTTCTTCAAGGGTGGCAAGGAAGTGGGCCGCGTGGTGGGCTTCGAGGATGCCAAGACCTTCCTGGCGTCGATGCAGCGCGCGGGGGTTTGAGCGCGTTGTTTTGACGCTTGCCAGGAGCCTGTCGGGCTTGGGGCGTGGAAGGCGAAAAAGGGCGGTGGGGATGCCATGGGGCGGCGGATTTGCAGCCCGCGATCCTCGAGTCCGACAGGCTACTGAGAAACTCCTCGCTTCATCCTACGGGGTCGGGCCTGCCCGATGGACAACTCCTAGAGATCAGCGCGCTGCGCCGTGGCCGTGTGACGCGCGCACGGCGCTGATCCACTGCTGCCAGACCGGGTTCGGTGTCCAGATCTGCGACATCGGCCAAGACGCTTGTTCTTCGGTTTCGCCACGAATGAGCAGGCGGTAGAGATAGACGAAGACCGACGCCCGCATATTTTTCGCGCAATGCAGCCAGACGGGTTGTTGCCCGAGCGCAGCCATCACCCCGGCGAACTGCTCGAACTGCGCAGGTTTCGGCGCGTCCCACAGCACCGGGATGTGCACATAATTCATCCCCAAGGCCGTCACCTGCTCAGCTTCGCCGGACAAGGCATTGGAGGAAGTCGGCAGCGCGAGGTTGATCACCGTGACCACGCCCAGAGCAGGCAGGCGGGCAATGTCGGCGGCGCTGAGTTGGCCCGAACACCAAAGACCTTCGAATGCCGCGAAGGTGTTTTCGGCGTCAAAGCGCAGCGGCGCTGACTCGGTCACGCTGCGGCCACTTCCACCAGGCAGTCGTAGAAGCACGGCCCGTTGCCCAGATCGGTCAGGCGCTGGTGGGTGAGGGCGTTGACGTTGTTGCCATCGGCAGAGAGCTTGCGCCACCAGATGCCCAGACCCACGATCTGACCTGGGCGGGTGCGGGTGCTGACGCGGGCGCGGCAGTGGTAGCTGCCGCGGCTGTTGAAGGCGCGCACGCTCTGGCCATCGGCGATGTTGCGCGCGGCGGCGTCCTCCGGGTGGATGAGCAGCGCGGGTTCGCCTTCGAGCTTGCGCAGGCTGTCCACGTTGACGAAGCTGGAGTTGAGGAAGTTGCGCGCCGGCGGCGAGATCAGCGCCAGCGGGTAGTGCGTGGCGAGCTGGGGATCAGAGGCGGCCGATTCGTAGGGCAGCAGCACTTCGGGCAGCGGGTCG
>CALBRU010000363.1 GCA_937927695.1 uncultured Thiomonas sp.
ATATGGGCCGGCCAGGCGGATTTGCAGCCGATTCCCTTCAAGTCCGACAGGCTGCCAGGCACTGGCCGAGGTTATTCGCCAGATTGCGCATCAACTGGTTATAGCCTTCCAGACCCAGCGGCCCCTTGGCGCCGAGCGGGTCGAGTGTGCCGACTCGCGCCTGGGTTCCCTCGATCAAGGTCTGCACCAGTCGGGGCTCGAACTGAGGCTCGGCAAACACGCAGACCACGCCCAGCGACTTGATCTTGTCGCGCATCTGACTCACGCGTCGCGCATTGGCCATGGCGTCGGGGCTGACCAGAATCGAGCCGACCGCACGCAGCCCGAAGGCATGTTCGAAGTATTGATAAGCGTCGTGAAACACGATGAAGGGCTTGCTTTTGACCGGGGCGAGTTGCGCGGTGAGTTCCGCCGTCATTGCATCGATGCGCTGCACCGCCTGCTCTGCATTGGCCTGGTATTGAAGCGCATGTCGCGGATCTTTCGCCGCCAGTGCGCGGGCCGCGCTGCGCACGATGACCTTGGCATTGGTGGGAGACAGCCAGAGATGGCCATCGAAGCTGCCGGTGTGCACATGGTCATGTTCGCCGCCGTGTTCATGCTTGTCGCCTTGGTCGTGCGATGGCGTCAGCTTCGGGGCAGGGCGCTTGCGCTCCCAGTCGCCGCCCGTGCGCGCGGGCAGCAAGTCCATGCCGGGCTGGGCGGAAAGAGTGACCACCTGGGTCGATTTGGGCAGGGCCTTGGTGATCTTGGTCAGCGCTGGCTCGACGTCCGGCCCGATCCAGAACAGAAGCTGCGCCTGTTCGGCGCTGGCTCGCTCCGAGGGCTTGAAGGCATAGGTGTGGGGCGAATTTCCCGGCGGAATCAGTACCGTGGGTTTGCCTACTCCGGCCATGACGGCCGCCACCAGATCGGCCACGGGTTTGATGCTCACCGCGACCCGCGGCGTTTCCGCCTGCGCCCCCAGCGGGGTCAGGGTTGCAGCGAGCAAAGCCGAAAGTGATAAGAAGCGTCGTAGGAAGATCATTTTGAGCGGTGACGTTGAGAAAGCAATTAGTTACAATATAACACTTGCAACAGAAAATAACGCCCTTGTCTCGTACTGAACCACTCATCGCCCTCGAGGGCATCCATGTGCAACGCCACGGTAACGCGCTGCTCACCGACGTGAGCCTGCGCGTGTTGCCTCGCCAGATCGTGACGCTGGTCGGCCCGAATGGTGCGGGCAAGACCACGTTGGTGCGCGTGCTGCTCGGCTTGATTACCGCGGATCGCGGCGCCGTGCGGCGGCGTAGCGGGCTGCGCGTGGGCTATGTGCCGCAGCGTTTCACCCCGCCGCCCAGCCTGCCGATGGATGTGGACGGTTTTCTGCGTCTGGCGGGCCCGAGTACCCAGCAGCAGCGCGAGCAGCGGCTGGCCGATAACGGCGCCGAAGATCTGCTGCGCAGGCCGCTGCGGGCGCTTTCGGGCGGAGAAATGCAGCGGGTACTGCTCGCCCGGGCGATGCTGCGTCAGCCCGATTTGCTGGTGCTCGACGAACCGGCGCAAGGACTCGATGTGCAGGGTCAGCAGGAGTTCTATGCACTGATCGCCCGCCTGCGTGACTCATCAGGTTGTGGCGTGCTGCTGATTTCGCACGATCTGCATCTGGTGATGGCCGCCACCGATGAGGTGGTTTGCCTGGAGCGCCATGTCTGCTGCGTGGGGCGGCCGGAAGACATCAGCGTGCATCCGGAGTACCTGCGACTTTTCGGGCGCGATCTGACCGGGCTTGCGGTCTATCGTCATCACCACGATCATCATCATGACCTGCACGGCAATATCGTGTCCGATGAAGCCGAAGGGCGGACGCACCATGACTGAATTCCTGCTGCCTGATTTCGTCTGGCGCGCCTTGATTGGCGGCGTGGGCGTGGCGCTGCTGGCGGGGCCGCTGGGTTGCTTTGTGGTGTGGCGCCGCATGGCCTACTTCGGCGAGACGCTGGCGCACTCGGCCTTTCTGGGCGTAGCGCTGGGGCTGCTGCTGCACCTCGATCCGGTCATCGGCGTGCTCGCGGTAAGCGTGGTCATCGCCCTCGTTCTGGCGCGGCGACAACCAGCGCAAGGCATTGCCGAAGACACGCTGCTGGGCCTGCTGGCGCACACCAGTCTAGCGCTGGGCTTGGTGGTACTGGCCTTCATGGAGGACGTGCGCGTCGATCTGTTCTCTTACCTTTTCGGCGACATCCTGGCACTCAGGGCGGCAGATTTGGGCTGGATTCTTCTGATCGATGTCGTGGGCCTGTCTTTGCTGACCTGGCTGTGGCAGGGCTTGCTGGCGCTCACCGTGCATGAGGAACTTGCCGCCGTCGAGGGGCGGCGGGTGAAATGGCTGCAACTGGCGTTCATGCTGGTGCTGGCGGTTTTCGTCGCGCTGGCGATGAAGCTCGTGGGCATTTTGCTCACCGTCGCCATGCTCATCATTCCAGCGGCGGCGGCGCGGCGACTGGCGCGCACGCCGGTGCAGATGGCGCTGGGCGCAGCCATAATCGGCGCTGTCGCCGTCTTGCTGGGGCTGCTGGCCTCGCTGCATTCCGACCTGCCCTCGGGCCCGGCCATGGTGGTCGCGGCGGCGTTGCTGTTTCTTCTGCTGCGGGTGCTGCCGCAGCGCGGCTGAGCGCAGCCATTTCCGCAGACCGGGCAAGGATGTGCACAGTCCGGGATAATCTGAGAACTTTTCTCAACTATGCCCCGGGCGGGCGATACCGAATCCCATCGGCGCAGCCCCACCCGTCATTCCATGAACAAACCCTTTGAAGCCATTCCGGATATCCAGAGCACTGTGGACGAGCGCCATATCGCGATCCAGCGGGTCGGGGTCAAGGGTTTGCGCTATCCCCTCAATGTGCGTCTGCGCGACGGCAGCATTCACCCGAGCATCGCCCAGGTAACGGCCGATGTGGCGCTGCCCGCCGAGAAAAAGGGAACGCATATGTCGCGCTTCGTCGAGCTGCTCGAAGCCATGCCCGAGGCGATGGACGCGCAGGCGTTTGCCGCGCTCACCCGGCAGATGCTGCCCAAGCTGAATGCCACGGCGGGGCGTCTGGAATTCGCGTTCACGCTGTTTCTGCGCAAGACCGCGCCGGTCTCGGGCGTGCAAAGCCTGCTCGACTACGGAGCGGGGTGGATCGCCGAGGCGCGCGGCGATCAACTCAAGCTGACCGCCAAGGTCATGGTGCCAGTGAAATCGCTGTGCCCGTGCTCGAAGGAAATCTCGGATTACGGCGCGCACAACCAGCGCTCGCACATCACCATCACGGCCGAGTTGCTACAGCCGGTGGCGCTGGAAGAACTCATCCGCATCGCCGAGGAAGAGGCGTCGTGCGAGATTTGGGGCCTGCTCAAGCGCCCGGACGAAAAATACGTTACCGAGCACGCCTACGAAAATCCCAAATTTGTCGAGGATCTGGTGCGTGATGTTGCCGCCCGCCTCAATGCCGATCCGCGCATCGGGCATTACGTGGCCGAAGCGGAGAACTTTGAGTCCATCCACAACCACTCGGCCTACGCGCTGATCGAGCGGGTTTGAGTCTAGTCACTCCGCTTCCCGCAAGGCCTTGAGACGGTAGAGGGTTTCAAGCGCCTGGCGCGGTGTGAGGGTGTCAGGATCGGTGTCGTCGAGCGCCTCGATCAGCGCTTCGTGCGTGGGGGCTGGCGCTGGCTCTGCTTCATCGATTTCTGCAGACGCGGCAAACAGATCGAGCTGCGCCTCCTGTTGCTGATGCTGGCGTTCCAGCGCATCGAGCCGCTTGCGGGCGTCGCGGATGACGGCAGGCGGCACCCCGGCGAGCTGGGC
>CALBRU010000364.1 GCA_937927695.1 uncultured Thiomonas sp.
TGCCCGTCACCACAATCAAACTCGACCGCGCTTTTGTCAAAGACCTGCCCAACGATGCCGACGACGCGGCCATTACGCGTGCGGTGATTTCGATGGCTAAGGCCCTGCACCTGATCGTCATCGCCGAAGGCGTCGAAACGCAGGAGCAGGCCGATTTTCTGCAGCAACTCGGGTGCGAGGCCTACCAGGGCTGGCTGTTCAGCCAGGCGGTCGCGCCCAAGCGCTTTGCTCAATATCTGGCCGATGCCAAGGCCGACACTCCTGACTGAAAAAACCATGCAAACGCTCACCGATACCGAACTCAGCGGCTTTTCCCGCCTTATGTTCGAAGCCGCTGGCATTACCCTGGCGCCGTCGAAAAAGGCGCTGGTCGAAGGGCGTCTTTCAAAGCGGCTGCACGCGCTCGGGCTGGCGACTTTCACCGATTACCTGCACCATCTGCGGCAAGACGCCGCCGAGCGCCAGCAGGCCATCGACCTGCTCACCACCAACGAAACCTATTTCTTTCGCGAGCCGCGGCACTTCGCCTATCTGTCGGAGCAAATCATTCCGCATGTGGATACCTCGCGCCCATTCCGGGTGTGGAGCGCGGCCTGCTCCAGCGGCGAAGAGCCCTACAGCATCGCCATGGTGCTGGCCGAACGCATGGGGCAACGGCCGTGGGAGATCGTGGCCTCCGACATTTCCACCCGAGTGATCGAGCAGGCGCGTCGCGCCATCTACCCGATGGAGCGCGCCGAAAAAATTCCTCAGCCCTATCTCAAGGCCTTTTGTCTGAAGGGCACGGGGGCGCAGGAAGGTCACTTTGCGCTGCAGTCCAGCATCCGTGAACGGGTGCGCTTTCAGGTCGTCAACCTCAACACCGCCCTGCCCGACATCGGCCAGTTCGACCTGGTGGTGCTGCGCAATGTGATGATCTATTTCGACACCGAGACCAAGCGCGCGGTGTGCCGTCGGCTGCTTGATGTGCTGCGGCCTGGCGGGCATCTGTTCATCGGTCATTCCGAAAGCCTCACCGGTCTGGATCTGCCGCTGCGCAGCCTTCAGCCCGCCGTCTATCTCAAGCCGCAATGAAGACCACGCCGTTCCCCGTGCCTGCCGAAGCGGCGCAGGAAGAACCGCTGGAAATTTTTCTGCAGCCCGGCGAGCTGTATTTCGGTGAAGGGCGCACGCGCGTGCGCACTCTGCTGGGCTCGTGCGTCGCCATTGCGGTGTGGCACCCGCAACTGAAGATCGGCGGGCTGTGCCATTACATGCTGCCGGGCCGCGGCGCGCATCATGGCGCGCATCTTCGCGCACACCACGCGCTCGATGGCCGCTATGCCGATGAGGCCATGCTGCTATTCCTGCGCGACATGCGGGCGGCGGGCACCCGCCCCGATGAATACGAGGCCAAGCTGTTCGGCGGCGGGCGCATGTTCACGCAGGAAAAGCCCCTGCATGTGCAGCACGGCTGCATGGACGTGCCGTGCAAAAACGTACTGCGCGGACGCGAACTCGTGCGTCAACATGGCCTGCGCCTCAAGGCCGAACATCTGGGCGGCGAAGGCCACCGCAATGTGCTGTTCGAGATTTGGAGCGGCGACGCCTATCTGAAATTCTGGGGCCAGAACGCGCAGCAAAGCATGGGTTGAGTCCCATCACAACCCTTCCTACTGGAGACGCTTCCATGATTCGGACCGACAAGGTCAAGGTGTTCATCGTCGACGATTCCGCCGTCGTGCGGCAGGTGCTGCAGGCCGTGCTGCTGCGCGATCCGGGCATCGAGGTCATCGGCGTCGCGCCCGATCCGCTGTTTGCCCTGCAGCGTATGCAGCTGGGCCAGTGGCCCGACGTGCTGGTGCTCGATGTGGAGATGCCCCGCATGGACGGCATCACCTTCCTCAAGAAGCTCATGGTCGAGCATCCGCTGCCCGTGGTGATCTGTTCCACACTCACCGAAAAAGGCGCGCAGATCACGCTCGATGCCCTGGCGGCCGGGGCTGTGAGCGTGGTGACCAAGCCGCGTGTTGGCCTGAAGGATTTTCTGGTGGAGCAAACCACCGAGCTGACGCAGACCATCAAGGCCGCAGCCCGCGCCAACACCGGCAGCCTGCGCGCCTTGTCGCGGCCCGTGGTCAGCGTGGCCAAGGCACCCACGCCGCCCATGTTCACCCCCGGCGCGCATGTGCTGACCGACACCACCGAGAAGATCATCGCCATGGGTATGTCCACCGGCGGCACCGTGGCGCTGGAGCGCGTGCTCACCACCCTGCCCCGCACCCTGCCGGGCATTGCCGTGGTGCAGCACATGCCGGAGAAGTTCACCGCCACCTTTGCCGAGCGCCTGAATTCCGTCTGCGCCCTCGAAGTGCGCGAGGCGCGCGACGGCGACCGGCTGATTCCCGGGCTGGTGCTCATCGCGCCGGGCGGCCGTCACATGCAGGTGCGGCGCAGCGGCGCGCAGTATCACGTCGAAGTGCGCGACGGTCCGCCGGTCAACCGCCACCGGCCTTCGGTCGATGTGCTGTTCCGCTCGGTGGCGCAATGCGCCGGGCGCAACGCGCTGGGCATCATCCTCACAGGCATGGGTGACGACGGCGCCCGCGGCCTCAAGGAGATGCACGACGCCGGCGCCCGCACCGTGGCGCAAGACGAAGCCACCAGTGTGGTCTATGGCATGCCCAAGGAGGCGGTGAAACTTGGCGCTGCCGACCGCAGCCTGGCCCTGGGCGACATCGGCGCGGCGATGGTGGAATACGGCCGCGGTTGAACCCAGACTACGCGCCCACACGGGTCTTCCCCAATGCAGCGACACTGGCCTCGTGTCGTTGCATAAGCATCAAATTAAACCTCTCTCTACCCTGATGAACAACCTTCGTATTCGCACCCGCATGACCTTGGGCCTGCTCGGAATGCTGGCCGTCATCGTGCTCAATGCCGCGTTGGCGCAGCAGCAATTGGCGCAATCCAACGCCCGGCTCGACGCCATCGTGCATGTGCAAAGCCAGCGCATTACCCTGCTCAACACTTTTTTCGCCAACTTCCAGGGCACCACGGCAGCGCTGTATCAAACCCTGCTGAACCCGGCACATGACGAGGCGCAGCAGGCCCTGAAAAAGCATCTCGCCGAAAATCGCGCCAGCACGGCCCAAGTGTTCAAAGAATTGCAAGCCTTGCCTCCGGATGCCGAGGTCAACGCGCAGCTCGCTGAAATTCACAGCCTGATGGCGAAGAACCGGGGCGTGCAACAGCAGGTCATCACTCTGATGCAGCAGGGGCTCTACCCGCAGGCCAGCACCATCTACACCCAACTGGCCTCGCCCATCGTGCTCGCCATGCACCAGCACATCAGCGCGTTGATCGCCCATCAGAAAGCGCAGATGCAGGCGGCATATACGCAAAGCCAGGCCGCCTATGCCAGCGCGGTTCGCCAGGCGCTGTGGATCACCATCGGCTTCATCATCGCGGCAATGGTGGGCGGCTTCTGGATCACCCGCTCCATCACCCGTCCCCTGGCCGAAGCCGTTTCCGTCGCCCAGCGTGTGGCCGAAGGCGATCTGT
>CALBRU010000365.1 GCA_937927695.1 uncultured Thiomonas sp.
CCTTTTTCCAGGTGGCGATCCAAAGATAAGTGGTGAAAACACCCCAGAGCAGCAGATACCAGCCGACGAACGGGCCGCCAACACCCTTGGCGAAAAAGTCGACGAACAGGGCGAAGCTCCACCAGAACGCGCCGTATCCGCAGAACGCCACAAAGCCAAAACTGTTGCCAGCGAATGCCTCGGTAACTCCCGCGACAAATTGGGCCGTTCCGCCAAATGCAAAGGCGGCGGCCAGCACCATCGGCACATCCGCGCCGGGAAACCAGCCGGCATTCACCATGCTCAGCAACCACGTGGTCAAGGCAAATCCGGATAGGCCTAGCGGCGCCGGGTTGATTGCTTTTTTCTCAGCCATTTCAATCTCCTCGTTGTTTTCAGGGAACACAGCGATGGTTTCGCCGTGCTGGCTGGCGTTTTGCCAGTCCGCGCGAAGCTTCGACAATCTGCCTGACGGGTCGCCTACATGTCACAAACTTCGTGCAGGCTTTACACCTCGTCACCCGCGTCACTTCCGAAAGACGTAAATCATCGCCTCGCCACAAATCAGCACAAATCCTCACAGAACTCATAAGAGTGTTCTTATATGCTGTCGCCACCATGCTCGCAGACCTGACCCTGACCCAACACATCCTGTCCGTCGTTTCTGGCGTGGCAGTCGGTTTTACGCTCGTCCTGATCGGCGGAGGCGGCTCCATCCTCGCGGTGCCGCT
Organism: uncultured Thiomonas sp.; assembly: GCA_937927695.1. Lineage (GTDB taxonomy): Bacteria > Pseudomonadota > Gammaproteobacteria > Burkholderiales > Burkholderiaceae_C > Thiomonas. The sequence continues at coordinate 711 of CALBRU010000365.1, forward strand.
ATTGCTCTATCTGGTGGGTTATCCCAATCCTCACGTGGTCATTGGCACGACCGCGCTGGCGGTATCCGTCAACGCCTATCTGAATCTGATTCCGCACGCACGAGCGGGCAATGTGCGTTGGAAAGAAGCGGTGATCTTCGCCATCGTCGGCGCCATTGCGGCGTATATCGGTTCTACTCTGGGCAAGGCGGTCGACGGCAAAAAGCTGCTATTCCTTTTCGCCATTCTGATGCTGGTCATCGCCGCCTTGATGATTCGCCCGAAGAAGATCAAACCCGGCGAAATGGAAGGAAATCCTGGTCAGTTTTCGATGTGGAAATTGGTGTTGTCCGCGGCCATCGTCGGCACGCTCTCGGGTTTCTTCGGTATCGGCGGCGGTTTTCTCATCGTGCCGGGCCTGGTGTTCGCAACCGGCATGCCTATGCTGGCGGCGGTGGGTTCCTCGCTATTCTCGGTAGGCACATTCGGCCTGACCACGGCGGTGAACTATGCGAGTTCCGGCCTGCTCGACTGGACGGTCGCGGGGCTTTATATCGCCGGCGGCATTGCGGGCGGCGTGTTCGGCGCACGACTGGCCACCCGCCTGGGCAAGAGCAGCAAAGGCACGCTCAACCTTATTTTTGCGGCGCTGGTGGCCGTGGTGGCGGTTTACATGATCTACAAGAACATGTCGGCCTTCGGCATCCATCTCTAAATGCAGATCGGATGGTCGGCATCGGACCATCAGGTTTTGACCCGCCTCAATCGGGCTGGTCGATGATCTCGATCGCGGTGGAACCTCTGGCCTTCGATCTGTTCTGATGTTGCATTCGTTTACAGGAGCTCGAATGCAACGCCGTACCTTTCTATCCGCGCTGGTCGCTGCCGTATTGGGCTCCAGCGCCTCGCCTGCGCTGGCCTTGGCTTCACCGCTGGGCGTGGGAGGCACCCTGCCCCAGAAGCAATTCGAGAATCAGCACGGAAAGATGGAAGACTTTCCAGGTGCTGATACCCGGGTCGTGTTGTTCGCGGTGGAAAAAGCCCCCTCGGACGTGGTCAACGACTACCTGACGGCCTTGGGCGTCGAAGCGATGCACCAACAGGGCATCGTGTTCCTCGCGGATATCAGCGGCATGCCGGGGTTTGTCACCCAGACCTTCGCCCTGCCCAAAATGCGCAAGCGCCCTTATTCCATCCTGCTGGCCAGCAAAGCAGAACAGGCCGCCTTCATGCCGCACGAAAAAGAGGCGGTGACTGTCTTGCAGGTTCGCCAGGGCAAGATTACACACATCGGCTTTGTGCGCGATGTGGCCGCGCTCAAGGCTGCCATGGGCTCGCAGTAAATCTAGCCGCCTGCCCCCCCGGATCTGCTCAGACCAATTCACCCACCAGGTCGTGACCGTCGGTGCGCACGATACGGGCGCGCACGAACTGACCGCCGCTTTGCGCAAAACGCATTTTGGCCGAGGGTTTATCGGGCGGCAGCAAATGCACTTTGCCGTCGATTTCCGGCGCATCGGCGAAGGTTCTGCCCACTGCGCCCTCGCGGCTTACCTGATCGACCAACACCCGCATGACCTGTCCCACCCGCTTGTGCAGTTTGCGGGTGGACACCTCTTCAGCCACCGCCATGAAGCGGGCACGACGCTCTTCTCGCAGCGCTTCGGACACCGGATCGGCCAGCGCGTTGGCGGCCGCCCCCTCCACCGGCGAATAGGCGAAGCAGCCAACGCGGTCGAGCTCGGCCTCGCGGATGAAATCGAGCAGGGTCTGGAATTCCGCTTCCGTCTCGCCCGGAAAACCCGCGATGAAGGTTGAGCGCACCACCAGTTCGGGGCAAATCTCGCGCCAGCGGGCAATGCGTTCGAGGTTGCGTTCGCCACTGGCCGGGCGCTTCATGCGTTTGAGCACGTCCGGGTGCGCGTGCTGCAAAGGCACGTCCAGATAGGGCAGGATGCGCCCCTGCGCCATCAGCGGCAACACTTCATCCACATGCGGATAGGGATAGACGTAGTGCAGACGCACCCAGGCGTCGTGCTCGGCAGCCAAGCTGCCCAGCGCATCGACCAGTTCGGTCATGCGAGTGCGAATCGGCCGACCGTCCCAGAAGCCGGTGCGGTACTTCACATCGACCCCATAGGCCGAAGTGTCCTGACTGACCACCAGCAGTTCTTTCACACCCGACGCGAACAACGCACGCGCCTCGCTCAAGACCTCTCCGATTGGGCGCGACACCAGATCGCCGCGCATCGCTGGAATGATGCAGAAGGTACAGCGATGGTTGCAGCCCTCGCTGATTTTGAGATAGGCGTAATGCTTGGGCGTGAGCTTGATGCCCGCCGGCGGCACGAGGTCAACAAAGGGATCGTGCGGCTTGGGCAAGACGGCGTGCACATGCTGCAGCACCTCGTCGGTCGCGTGCGGCCCGGTGACGGCGAGCACCTTGGGGTGCACTTCGCGCACCAGGTTGTTGCCCGTGACTGCATCGTTGCGAGCACCCAGGCAGCCGGTCACGATCACTTTGCCGTTTTCAGCCAAGGCCTCGCCGATGGCGTCGAGACTTTCCTGTACCGCAGCGTCGATGAAGCCACATGTGTTGACGATGACCAGATCCGCCCCTGCATAGCTTTTGGAGGTGTCATATCCTTGTGCGCGCAGTTCGGTCAGGATGCGCTCGGAATCCACCAGCGCCTTGGGGCAGCCGAGCGAGACAAAACCGATTTTTGGCGCCGCGGTTGCGGCAGGCGATGTTGGCGTGAGGGATGTTTCCATCCCGACATTGTCGCTGAAGCGCGGCGGATTTATTCAGACACTCTCAGCCTACCAGGGGCTTCATTTCTTGGTCGCAGGCGGCTGAAAGGCGCCCAGCATCTGCTTGGCCTGCTCCTGCATCTGCTCTTGCATCTGCATGTAGAGGTTCTTGCTCTGCTCGAGGTAATTGCCCAACACGCTCTGCAACATGGGGCTTTGCACATTGAGAAACTGCGTCCACGCCTCGGGGTTGACGGCTGCGTTGTCGTACACGCCGCGCGACTGCTCGGCGAGCTTGTTCTGGATGTCGATGAACGCCTGCACATTCTTTTCCAGGTAGCTGCCCATCATGCCCTGCATGGCGTGGCCGTAGAAACGGATGATCTGCTCGAGCATGACCGAGCTGAACATGGGCACGCCGCCGCTCTCTTCTTCCAGAATGATCTGCAGCAAGATGCTGCGGGTCAGGTCTTCGCCGGTCTTGGCGTCCTGCACCACAAAGCGCACCCCGTCCATCACCAGTTGCTTGACATCGCTCAGGGTGATGTAGGCGCTCGCCTCGCTGTCGTAAAGACGGCGGTTGGGGTACTTTTTGATGATGCGCAGAGGAATATCGGACTTGGGCATGGCGGTGGAATGCAGTCGGCAAAGGCGGTCGGAAAAAAGCGAAGGTGCACAGGCAAAAGATTTACTGATTGAACCATATTCCCCGGCGAGCGCCACCGAGGCTTTCCCGCACCGCAGCATCGCGCTTCAACTCATGTGCAGCCCGCCGTTGCAACTGAATTCGGCGCCCGTGGTGAACCCAGCGTCCTCGCTGGCCAGCCACACCACGATGGAGGCGATTTCTTCGGGCGTACCCAGACGCTTGACCGGAATGGAAGACACGATCTTGTCGAGCACGTCCTGCCGGATGGCCTTGACCATATCGGTCAGGATGTAGCCCGGCGACACCGTGTTGACCGTCACCCCTTTGGAGGCCACTTCCAGCGCCAGCGACATGGCGAAACCATGCATGCCCGCCTTGGCCGCGGCGTAATTGGTCTGGCCGAACTGGCCTTTTTCGCCATTCACCGACGCGATGTTGATGATGCGGCCCCAGCCCCGCTCAACCATGCCGTCGATCACCTGCTTGGTCACGTTGAACATGGAGTAAAGATTGGTGCGCAGCACCAGATCCCAATCTTCGTAGCTCATTTTGCGCAGTACGGAGTCGCGGGTGATGCCGGCGTTGTTCACCAGAATATCCACCTGTCCGTGCTCGGCGAATACTTTCTGAAAGGCCGCCTGAGTCGAGTCCCAGTCAGCCACATTGCCCTCGGAGGCATAGACATCGAAGCCCTGCGAACGCATGGTTTCCAGCCAACTCTCCTTGCGGCTGGAATTGGGGCCGCAACCCGCGATGACCTTGTGCCCTGCCTCGCACAGCCGTTTGCAGATGCCGGTGCCGATGCCACCCATACCACCCGTGACATAAGCTACTTTTTTGCTCATTTTGTTCTCCTCGTTTTGGTTCAAGTTTGATCAATCTGCGGTGGTTCAACGCTCCAGCGCCATGGCCACGCCCATGCCGCCGCCGATGCACAGCGAAGCCAGGCCTTTCTTCGCATCGCGCTTGTTCATCTCGTGCAACAAAGTCACCAGAATGCGGCAACCGCTGGCGCCGATGGGGTGGCCGATGGCAATGGCGCCGCCGTTGACGTTGACCTTGGCGGTATCCCAGCCCATCTGCTGGTTCACGGCGATGGCCTGTGCGGCAAACGCCTCGTTGATCTCCATGAGGTCGAGTTCCTGCGGCGTCCATCCGGCGCGCGACAGGCAGCGGGTGGACGACGGCACCGGCCCCATGCCCATATAGGCCGGATCGAGACCGGCGTTGGCATAGGCCCGGATGGTCGCCAGCGGCTTGAGGCCGAGCTCAGTGGCGCGCCGGGCCGACATCACCACCACCGCTGCAGCGCCATCGTTGAGGCCCGAGGCATTGCCTGCGGTGACCGTACCCGCTTTGTCGAACGCCGGACGCAGCCCGCCGAGACTCTCTGCCGTCACGCCATGCCGCACGAACTCGTCGGTGGCAAACGAGATGGGGTCGCCTTTTCTCTGCGGCAGCATCACCGGCACGATTTCACCGGCGAAACGCCCGGCTTTCTGCGCCGCCTCGGCCTTGTTCTGGCTGGCGGCGGCAAAGGCATCCTGCATTTCGCGGGTGATGCCGTATTTCTTAGCCACGTTCTCGGCCGTGGTGCCCATGTGGTACTGATTGAACGCATCCCACAGGCCATCATTGACCATGGTGTCGATCATCTTCCAGTCACCCATGCGTTGGCCGTCGCGCGAGCCCGGCAGCACATGCGGCGAGGCGCTCATGTTCTCTTGCCCGCCGGCCACCACGATGTCGGCATCGCCATCGCGGATCGCCTGGGCGGCCAGCATCACCGACTTCAGGCCGGAGCCGCAGACTTTGTTGATGGTCATCGCGGGCACCATGTCCGGCAAGCCTGCCTTGATGCTGGCCTGACGCGCCGGGTTCTGCCCACAGCCCGCTTGCAGCACTTGCCCGAAGATGACCTCGGACACTTGCCCTGGCTCAAGCTTGGCGCGCGCGACCGCCTCCTTGATGACCAGAGCGCCCAGATCGACCGCCGACACT
>CALBRU010000366.1 GCA_937927695.1 uncultured Thiomonas sp.
CGACCACCGAGATCTACACTCTTTCCCTACACGACGCTCTTCCGATCTCTGCTCGTCGTGCATGCTGATTTCCACCCCATCACCGTCGCGCAGAAAGGGTGTGACGGCCTCGCCCTGTTCGATGGTCTCGTAGGTGCGCACTTCGGCGATGCAGGCATAGCCCACACCGCCGTGCTCGACCTTGGAGCCCCACAGCCCGCCCTGCTTGTTCGACACCGTGCCTGAGCCGATGATGGTGCCGGCCGCCAGGCGGCGGGTCTTGGCCGCATGGGCGATGAGCTGGACGAAGTCGAAGGTCATGTCCACCCCGGCATTCGGATGACCGAAGCGCTGGCCGTTGACCTCCACCCGCAGCGGCAGATGCAGTTTGTGATCGCGCCACGCCTCACCGAGTTCGTCGGGCGTGAGCGCCACCGGGCTGAACGCAGACGCGGGTTTGCTCTGGAAAAAGCCGAAGCCCTTGGCCAGTTCCGCGGGAATGAGATGGCGCAGCGAGACGTCGTTGACCAGCAGCACCAGACGGATGGCCTGCGCCGCCTGCGCGGGCGTGGCGCCCAGTGGCACCTCCCCGGTGATGACGGCCACCTCGGCCTCGAAGTCGATGCCCCAGCTTTCCTTGGCCACGATGGGGTCGCAGGGGCCGATGAAGCTGTCGGAGCCGCCCTGATACATCAGCGGGTCGGTGTAGAAGGTGGTGGGCACTTCGGCCTTGCGCGCCTTGCGCACCAACTCGACGTGGTTGATGTAGGCCGAGCCGTCGGCCCACTGGTAGGCGCGGGGCAGGGGCGAGTGGCAAGCGGCGGCGTCGAAGGGCTGGGCGTGCTCGGCTGTACCGGCTTGCAGGGCCAGCGCTGCGGCCTGCAGCAGCGGGGCGCAGCGCGCCCAGTCGTCGAGTGCGGCCTGCAGGGTCGGGGCGATGTCGGGCACCGGCTGGCACAGGGTCAGGGTGTCATTGACCACGACGAGTCGGCCGTCTGGGGTCGAGGTCTTCAGCGTGGCCAGCCTCACTGGAACATCTCCTTGTAGCGACCGTCATGCATCCAGGCGGCGTGCTTGGGGGCCTTGCGGGTCTGGCCCCATTCTTCGAGCATGTCCCACTTCACGGCGTCGAGCGCGGCGAGCATTTTGGGGCTGGCGGTGTTGCACGCCAGCTCCAGGCGGTGGCCGTTGGGGTCGAAGAAGTAAATGGACTGGAACAGCGCGTGGTCGGTCGGGCCGAGCACGTCGATACCGGCGTTCTGCAGGCGCTGCTTGGCGGCCAGGAGTTCGTCCATCGAGCCGACCTCCAGCGCGAGGTGCTGGGTCCAGACGGGGGTGTTGGGGTCGCGCCCCATTTCAGGTTGGGTGGGCAGTTCGAAGAAGGCCAGGATATTGCCGTGGCCCGCGTCGAGAAAGATGTGCATATAGGGATCGGCCTCGCCCGTGGAGGGCACGGTGTCTTCGGCGATGCACAGCACCAGTTTCATGTCCAGATGCCGCTCGTACCAGCGTGCGGTCTGCAGCGCGTCCTTGCAGCGGTAGGCAACATGATGGATCTTTTGGACCAGCATGATGAGTCTCCTGTGTTGTTAACTCTGAAACTCTAGTCGCAAAACAGACGCTTTGCAGCAAGCCCGGCAGACCTACTGCAGCATGAAGGTCTGATATTCCAGCTTGCGGAAAAGGCGTTGCAGCAACATCATGCCCAGCATCAGCGTGAGGAGCAGGGCCACGCCGAAGCCATAGCCGAAGAAGGCCGGGCCAAGGTGGATAGAGAGCACGCTCAGCGCAAAATTCAGCACGGTGAGCGTGGCGGTGATGACCACCACATCGCGTCTGCGGTCGAGGTAATAGAACACGTTGAGCACGGCCAGCAGCATCACCTGAAAACTCGCCGCCACAGCCTGCACCAGGAACAGCGGGATGTAGAGACTGCTGATGCCGATCCACGAAAACAGCGCCGGCACGAAGGTGTAAACCGCCAGCAGCGTGAGCGCTTGCACCTTGAGAATTTGATAAAGCCCCTCGCGCACCACGCCCTGCATGCCGTCGTGAAAACGGGCGATGTCTTGCAGCGCGCCGCCTTCACGCACGGCGGTGTAGAACTTGTCGTACCACTCGACGAAGTCGGTCTCGAACTTCACCAGAAAAATGCCCATGCCCGGGATGACGCACAGATAGGCGAGAAACACCGGCAGGTCGTAAATGGTGGAAGCGCGCAGCGGCCCGATGACCGGGGTGGACGTGCCGGTGGTGAACCAGAAGGTGAGCTTGTCCGCCCACACGCCCAGGTTGTAGAGCACGCCGCCAGCGATGAGCGAGAGATACATCTGCCGCGGGCGGAAGCAGGCTAGGGTGATGGGGCGAACCACGGGAAAGTTGCGTAGCACCAGCCACAGCATCAGCACCCACATGACGAACTGCCCGCCGATAAACCCGAGCAGCAGGCCGTCGAGCCCCCAGGGGCGGGCGAAGTACGACAGCAGCACCGAGATGCCGTAGCCCAGCGCATACAGGCCGACGATGGCGCGGTACTGCTTCAGGCCCGAGAGGAACACGGTGGTGATCCACAGGTTCGACAGTAGCGTGAGCCCCACCACGATGAGCACTCGGTATAGATTGCCCACACCGTTGAAGCCCAGCAGCGCCACCAGCCAGCCCAAGGCGCCGCTCACTGCCGTGGTCACCAGCACCACGCCGAAATAGGCCGGAGCGATGTCGTCCCTGCGCCTCTCGAACAGCCGGTCTGCCACCCAGCGGGTGAAGCCCAGTTGCAGCCCGCCGGTGAGAATGAGCGAACTCATGATGAGATAGGTCACCGTGACCTGGAACTGGGTGATGAGCGTGTCGGGCGTGACCACACCGAGCGATAGCACCCCCACCGCGATGAGGCCGATGATGGAAAACACCCACGGCCCCGAACTGATGATGGAGGCGTAGGTATAGGCGCGCAGCAGCCCGAGGTAGGACTCGGTGCGCAGCAGCTTGCGCAGCTCGAAACCGATGCCGGCCATTTATGTCGCCCCCACGTTCGGGCTGCGCCCTCTCTGCCCCCCGGGGGGGCTGCCGCCGC
>CALBRU010000367.1 GCA_937927695.1 uncultured Thiomonas sp.
CCAGATCGCCTTCGTTTTCGCGATCTTCCTCATCGACCAGAATGACCATGCGCCCGGCCTTGAGCTCGGCAATGATGTCGGGAACGGGGGACAGGGGCATGATGGGGACGGGGCGCTGCTGAAAAGCCCACCATTCTAAAACCGCCTCACCCGGCGCGCTTGTGCCGCTTGCCTTGTCAGAATTCGTAGCGTCCGAAGAAAAACGCGACGTTGCCGTTGTTGAGCTTGTTGTTCACCTTCGGGATGAAGGTGCCATAAATCGACAGCCTGCCGAAACGGATCGAGGCGATGGGCAGCGCGATGGGGAAGGGGATGTTGTGGAAGATGTCGGCGCGCGAGGTCACCGCCAGGGTGTAGCCCAGGCCGAAGCCCACCGGCGCGTCGTTGTTGAACATCCACTGATGGGCGTAGCCGACCACGGGCTCGGCGTTCCAGTGCGAGTCGGAGAAGATCATGGCGTACACCATGTCTTCGTTGCCGTCGGCATTGATGTGATGGCGGCCCCAGCCTATGCCCCAGGCGTGCTTGTTGAGCGTGGCGCGTTTGGCGGCGGTGTAGGTGCCGGGGTCGTGCCAGGTGTAGCCGCTGAAGTACAGATCGTCCTGTCCAGTCTGGGTGGTGCTGACCGCGGCATTCCAGGTGGACTGCGCCCAGTCGGATACGCCGCCCAGCCCCAGCGCCCAACTCGCGCGGGGAACCAGCGCGAGCCAGAGGAGGGCGAAGGTGGATAGAAGGCGGGCTGGAAAATGTTTCATGGGCTCTTGGCGGGCATCTCAGGAAAGTCGGGCCAGACTTTATCAGCGGAAAAGTTTGAGCCTGTGTCCGTTTGCAACGGGCGGCATGTGTGTGGTCGACTCATGCGCTGTTCAGGGCCTGGTTGGGGCACTGATCGGGGCAATGATCAAGCACCGAGGCGCGCGATCAACCGGCCCTGCTGCACGACCAGCAGCGTATTTTCAGGCAGGGGTTCCCAGTCTTCCGGGGTGAGGGGCACGCTGGCGAGCATCACGGCGGGTGCGGGTTTGTCGTCGCGGCCCTGAACGTGCAGGCCAGAAGCGCGCATCTGATGCTCGCTGGCGGCTTCGCGCATGAGCAGGTGCAAACCGGGCACCCAGGTGTTGCCCGGATGACTGCGGCGGCGATGCGCGTGAGCGAACAGCAGGTCGCCATCGGTGAACAGAAAGTTCGCCGCACCGAGGGTGCGCAATCTGGCCGCGAAGTCAGAGACTACTTCGATGCGGCGTTTGAGGTCGCCGCTTTCTCCCGCCGCATCGAGCACTTGCAGCGATTGCATGAGCAAGTAAAAGGCATGTTCGGAGTCGGTCTGTCCCATCGTGCGGTGCGCCGCATGCGCCAGAGGCAGCGCCTGCTCGATGTCCGGCAGATCGCCGTTGTGGGCAAAGAGGTGGCGCTTGCCGAACAGCTCGCGGGCGAAAGGCTGGGTGTTGACCAGCGTCACCGGGCCGCGCGAAGCGCGGCGGATATGTGCGATGACGAGCGGGCTGTGAAAGTCGTGCTTTTCGAGCACCGGAACAAAGGCGCTGGTCAGCGCGGGTTGCGCTTCGCGCAGCACATGCGCGTCGCTGCCTTCGTAGTAGGCCGCACCCCAGCCGTCGGGATTGGCGGCGTGCGGCCCGCCGTGGCGCGCGAATTCACGAAAGGCGAACCGCACCCGCGCGGGCACACGGCTGGAGTAGGCGAACAACTCACACATCCTTCTGACCCTCCGTTGCGCCCAGCATGCGCTCGACATAGCGGGCGATGAGGTCGATTTCGAGATTCACCGCGCTGCCCTCGCGCAATTGATGCAGATTGGTGTGCTGCAGGGTATGCGGAATGAGGTTGATGCTCACGCGGCAATGCGCCGGAAGATCTTCGACGCGGTTGACCGTCAGACTCACGCCGTTGATCACGATGGAGCCCTTGTACGCAAAGAACTTGCCTAAAGCGGCGGGCGCATCCACCTCCAGCAGCCAGGATTCGCCGATGGGCTCGAACCGGGCCACTTGACCGACGCCGTCCACATGCCCGGTCACCAGGTGGCCGCCGAGCTTGGTGGACAGCGCGACCGACTGCTCCAGATTGACCTGGGCGCCCGGCACGTCCAGCCCCGTGGTGCGCGCCAGGCTTTCGGCCGAAATGTCGAAGGCAAAGCCACCGGGCTGAAGATCCACCACCGTCATGCAGGCGCCGCTGACGGCGATGCTCTCGCCAAGTTCTACGCCCTGCAGCCAAGCCGGATCGACCTGCAGGCGCACGCGTTTGCCGTGACTGGCCTGGGAACCAAGGGGGATAACTTCGGCGATGCTGCCGACGCTGGTGATGAGTCCGGTGAACATGACGGTTCAATGGGGAAGGGAATGGGGGAAGACATGGTGGAAACGGGCGAGGATGCGCAGATCGACGCCGATCCGCTGCACATCGTGCCATCGCAGCGCGAGCCCTTCGTTGATCTGCTGATAGGGCCCCAGCGCCGCCAATCCGGCGCCCTCGCCCAGCAACTGGGGCGCAAGATACAGCAGCAGTTCATCGACCACGCCAGCGCGCAGCAGCGAGCCGTTGAGCTTTTCTCCGGCCTCGCAGTGCAGCTCGTTGATGCCCCGCTGGCCAAGCACCTGCATCAGCGCGCGCAGATCGGTCTTGCCCGGCTTGTCGGGATCGGCGGGCAGGGCGATGTCTTGCAGATCGAGCGAGGCGATGGCTGCGCTGCGCAGCGCAGCCAGACGCGGCGCGGCCTGTTCCGGCGGCAGGGCGTGAACGATCCACAGCGGCGAATTGGCATACTGCAGCAGGCGAGCGGCGGGCGGACATTCCAGGCGGCTGTCGATGACGATGCGAATGGGCTGGCGCGGCGTCTGCACCGCCCGCACATTGAGCTGGGGATCGTCCGCCCGCACCGTGCCCAGGCCGGTGAGCACGGCGCAGGCGCGCGCGCGCCAGTGATGGCCGTCGGCGCGGGCCGCTTCGCTGGTGATCCACTGGCTTGCGCCGGTGGGCAGGGCGGTGACACCGTCCAGCGAGCCGGCCACCTTCAGCCGC
>CALBRU010000368.1 GCA_937927695.1 uncultured Thiomonas sp.
CTTTAGATAGTCCAGCCACAGGCGCAGCCGCAGGGGCTGATGCTTGCGCTGGGTGAAGACCGCGAAGATGCCGTTAGGCGGCGCGGCAAAGTCTTCTAGAAGGGCCACGAGCTTGCCTTGCTCCAGACTGGCGCCCACTTCCCACAGCGAACGCCAGGCGATGCCCCGGCCTTCGAGACACCACTGGTGCAGCACGGCGCCATCGGTGCAGTCCATGCGACCCGCCACGCGCACATGCAGGATCTCGCCCTCGGCCTGGAACATCCAGCCGCGCGGCTGGCTGCTCACAGATGAATACGCCAGACATTGGTGACGGGCGAGATCGGACGGTGTGGCCGGAGTGCCGTGACGTTGCAGATAGCTGGGCGCGGCCACGCACACGCGCCGGTTGTCGGCCAGCCGCAGGCTGACCAGCGAAGAATCGGCCAGATCGCCCACGCGCACGGCGCAGTCGTAGCCCTCGTTGACCAGATCGACCAGACGATCGGTCAGGTCGAGCGACAGACTGACCTCGGGATGCTGGTCGAGAAACCCGGGAATCAGCGGCGCGATGTGGCGGCGGCCAAAACCCGCCGGCGCGGTGATGCGCAGATGGCCGCTGGCCTTCACCCCGCCGGCGCTCACGCTGGCCTCGGCGTTCTGCAGCTCGGCCAGCAGGCGCTGGCAATCTTCGAGAAAGGCGCTGCCCTCGTCGGTCAGGCTGATGCGCCGGGTGGTGCGCAACAGCAGCTTGACGCCCAGGCGCGCTTCCAGCGCATCGATGCGACGGCCAATAATGGCCGGCGCCACCCCTCCGGCATGCGCCGCAGCGGTCAGACTTCCTTTGGTCGCCACCGCGACAAAGGTCTCCAACTGTTTGAGTTTGTCCATGCTCGTCGGAAATTGGGTCGGTAAAAGTCATCAATCTAGCGCATGTTCGGCGTGAGCCGGATAGATTTATGCCGCGGTGCAGCATAAACTCTGAGCATCCCAAAAAGATGGGCGACTGCCGACGCGCTGCGCAATCCGTTGCGACGCGGCAGCCGCAAACCTTCATGCAAACTCACGGAGATCGCCAAATGACAACCCCTTCCGCCCCTCAGGGCGTCACCTTGAACGCCCCGCTGCAGCCGGGCTTCGACCGCATCCTCACTCCCGACGCGCTGGCCTTCGTCGCCCAGTTGCACCGCGCTTTCGAGCCGCGTCGTCAGGCCCTGCTGGCGGCCCGTGCGGCCCGCACTGCCCGCCTCGACGCCGGTGAAAAACCCGATTTCCTCGCCGAGACTCGGGCGGTGCGCGAGGGCGACTGGAAAATCGCCCCGCTGCCCCAGGCGCTGCAGCGTCGCCGCGTGGAGATCACCGGCCCGGTGGATCGCAAGATGATCATCAACGCCTTCAATTCGGGCGCCGACAGCTATATGGCCGACTTCGAGGATGCCAACACGCCAAACTGGGCCAACCAGATCGAAGGGCAGATCAATCTGTTCGACGCCATTCGCCGCACCATCCATCTGGAGCAGAACGGCAAGACTTACGCGCTGGGCGACACCATCGCCACCCTGCAGGTTCGCCCGCGCGGCTGGCATCTGGACGAAAAACATCTGCTGGTGGACGGCCAGCGGGTGAGCGGCAGCCTGTTCGATTTCGGGCTGTTCTTTTTCCACAACGCCCGCGAGCTGCTGGCCCGCGGCGCTGGCCCCTACTTTTACCTGCCCAAGATGGAAAGCCATCTGGAAGCGCGGTTGTGGAACGAGGTTTTCGTGCTGGCGCAGAACACCCTGGGCCTGCCGCAGGGCTCCATCAAGGCCACCGTGCTGGTGGAAACCATCCTCGCCACCTTCGAGATGGAAG
>CALBRU010000369.1 GCA_937927695.1 uncultured Thiomonas sp.
AAAGAGCCGCCGAGCAGGCCGACCCCGAGAATGGCCAGACGCTCGAACTGCACAGAGGCTTCGTCGCCGATCACGGTGTCCATGGCCTCAGCTTGCGGCATGGTGGTCGCGCAGTGCGGCGATGCAGGTGGCGTTTTCCGCCTCGGTTCCCACGGAGATGCGCAGCCATTGGGGCAGACCGTAGTTGTCCACCGGACGAGCGATCACGCCGCGCTGCAACAGCGCCAGATTCACCCGCGCGCCAGCCTGTGCATCATCGCCCACCTTCACCAGAATGAAGTTGCCTTGGGAGGGGATGTAGCGCAGGCCCAGCGCATCGAAGGCCGCAGCCAGCTGAGCCTGACCAGCGCGGTTGACCGCATAGGCCTGATCGATGAAAGCCAGATCGTCCAGCGCGGCAAGCGCTGCGGCCTGGCCCAGCGTGCTGGTGTTGAAGGCCGAACGCACGCGGTTGAGCACATCGGTCAGCGCCGGCTGCGATACGCCGTAGCCCATGCGCAGGCCCGCCAGGCCGTAAGCCTTGGAAAAGGTGCGCGAAACAATCAGATTGGGAAATTCGCGCACCCAGGCCATGCTGTCGTAACGCAGCGCGGGTTCGATGTATTCCACATAGGCCTCGTCGAGCACCACGGCAATGTGCGACGGCACCTTGCGCAGAAAGTCGTGCAACTCGCCAGCGGGCAAAAACGTACCGGTTGGATTGTTGGGGTTCGCCACAAAAATCAGCTTGGTCTGCGGGGTGATGGCGGCCAGCATGGCGGGCAGGTCGTGACCAAAATCGCGGTCGGGCACGACCTGATGCTCTGCCCCCACGCCCTGCACCGCTTGCGTGTAAACGATGAAGCTGTAGCGCGAATACATGCCGGCATCGGCGTCGGTCAGCAAAGCGCGCGCGGCCATCTCCAACAGGTCGCTCGAACCATGGCCGAGAGTGATCCACTCAGCCGGAACACTCAGCTTGCTTGCCAGCGCCTGTTTAAGCGCGTAACCGTCATTGTCGGGGTAGCGGGTGCTGTCGGCCATCGCGGCCATCATGGCCTCACGCGCCTTGGGCGACATACCCAGCGGGGTTTCATTCGAGGCCAGCTTGACGATGCGCTCGGGCTGCAAACCGAACTGCCGCGCGACTTCGGCGATGGGCTTGCCCCCAACGTAAGGTGAAATGGCCTGGACGTAATCGGCGCCCCAGCGGGCTTGGGTGGCGTGTTGTTCTGACATGTTCAAACTCTCGGGAGATGCGAGCCGTGCTCAGTTGTCGCGTGGTTTTTTATCGATGGGGTAGGAGCCCAGGCACTTGTACATCGCGCAGACCCCTTGCAGCTCGCGCAACGCGGTCGCCACACGGGGTTCGTCCTGATGCCCTTCGACATCAATATAAAAAGCGTATTCCCATTCGCCCGAGCGCGCCGGACGCGACTCGAACCGGGTCATGCTCACCCCATGCGCGGCCAGCGGTTTGAGCAGGTCGTACACCGCGCCGGCGCGGTTCGGCACGGAGAGGATGAGGCTGGTGCGGTCGGACCCAGTGGGCTCGGGCTGCGCCGCGCCGAGCACGACAAAGCGCGTGGTGTTCTGCGCCTCGTCCTGAATGGCGCGCGCGGCGATGTGCAGGCCGTAAAGCACCGCGGTCGCCTCGGCGGCGATCCCGGCGATGCTGGCATCTTCCGCAGCCAGCCGGGCGCCCTCGGCATTGCTCGACACCGGGCGAATTTCGGCATTCGGCAGATGCGCACGCAGCCAGCCCGCGCATTGCGCCAGGGCCTGCGGGTGCGCAGCGACCGTCTGGATGCCCTGCAGATCGGGCGTCTGCCGCATCAAAAAATGCCGCACCGGCAGGCTGACTTCGCCGCATAGATGCACGGGATGCGCCAGCAGCAGATCCATGCTGCGCGCCACCGCGCCCTCGGTACTGTTTTCCACCGGCACGATGGCGAATTCGCTCTCGCCACTCAGGTAGCTGCGGAACACATCGTCGATGGTCGCGCACGGAAAGCCTTGCGCACTGGCGCCGAAGAACCGCCGCGCCGCCTGTTCGCTGAACGTGCCCGCAGGGCCGAGGTACGCCACGCGCTGCGGCGCCTCCAACGCGCGGCAGGCCGACATGACTTCGCGCCAGATGGCGCTCACGCCGGCATTGCGCAGCGGCCCGGCATTTTGTTCATGCAGCTTTTCGATCACCTGACGTTCACGCTCGGGACGGAACACGGGCATGTTCAAGCGCTGCTTGATGTGGCCGATCTGCTGCGCGGCTTCGGCCCGCTGGTTGAGCAGCGCCAGAATTTGTTTGTCGAGGGCGTCGATCTGGTCACGCCAGGGGCTCAGGTCATCTTGGGAATCTTGGCTCATCGGATTTCAGCCGTGGCGTTTTTCAAAGTCTTGCAAATAGCTCACCAGCGCCTGCACGCCTTCAAGCGGCATGGCGTTGTAGATCGAAGCCCGCATCCCGCCCACCGACTTATGCCCCTTGAGTTGCAGCAGCCCAGCCGTCTCGGCGCCTTGCAGGAAAGCGGTGTTCAGAGCGGTATCACGAAGATGAAACGGCACATTCATGCGCGAGCGGCAATCGCGCGACACGCGGGTTTCGTAAAGCTGCGAGGCGTCGAGCGCGTCATACAGCAGATGCGCCTTGGCGATATTGCGCGCTTCTACCGCGGCCAACCCTTCAAGCCCATCGAAACGCTGGCGCTTGATCCACTGCAATACCAGCCCGGCGATGTAGATCGCGTAAGTGGGCGGCGTGTTGAACATGGAATGGTTGGCCGCCACCACGGCGTAGTCGAACGCGCTGGGGCAATGCGGCAGGGCATGGCCCAGCAGATCGCGGCGAACGATGACCAGAGTAAGTCCTGCCGGGCCGATGTTCTTTTGTGCACCGCCATAGATGCAGGCGTAGCGCGACACATCCACCGCGCGCGACAACAGATGCGAGGACATGTCGGCCACCAGCGGCACGCCGTGGCTGTCGGGCACGAAGTGAAACTCAACCCCGTCGATGGTTTCGTTGGTGCAGACGTGCAGGTATTGCGCGTCGGGGCGGATGCTCCAGGCGGCGTTGTCGGGAATGCTGCCGTAGCCTTGATCGTCGTGGGCGCTGGCGCTGAGATGCACGTCGCAATACTTACGGGCCTCTTGCTGGCTTTTTTGCGACCAGCTTCCGGTCACGGCATAGTCGGCCTTGGCCCCGCGCGACAGATTCAGCGGAACGATGGCGTTTTCCGCAATCGCCCCGCCTTGCATGAACAGCACGACGTAGTCGTCGGGGATCTGCAGCAACTCGCGCAGATCGGCCTCGGCCTGCGCGATGATGGACTCGAACTGCGGCCCACGGTGACTCATTTCCATCACGCTCATGCCGCAGCCGTGCCAGTCGAGCATCTCGGCCGCGGCCTGTTCCAACACTTCTTCAGGAATGGCGGCCGGCCCGGCGGAGAAGTTGTAGGGGCGTTGCTTGACCATCACGGCTCACTCCGCGGCCGTGTCGGCGCCGCCGTCTTCCGCCGGGGGCAGCTCGTCGTCGTCCGCTTCCACCACCGGTTGCACCTGGATGAGATGCGCCTTGGCGTCAAGCGCGATCAGGGTGACGCCCTGCGTCGCCCTGCCCATTTCACGAATCTCTTCCACCCGCGTGCGCACCAGCACACCGGTATCGGTGATGAGCATGATTTCATCGCTGGTTCGCACCAGGCAGGCCGCCACCACCTTGCCGTTGCGCTCTGAAGTCTGAATGGCAATCATGCCCTTGGTGCCGCGCCCATGACGGGTGTATTCGGTGATGGACGTGCGCTTGCCGAAGCCGTTTTCCGTGGCTGTGAGCACGCTCTGGGTTTCGTCTTCGGCCACCAGCAAGGCAATGACAGATTGATCGGCTTCAAGCTGCATGCCGCGCACCCCGCGCGCCTCGCGGCCCATCGGACGCACATCGACCTCGTCGAAACGCACCGCCTTGCCCGCATCCGAGAACAACATGACGTCGTGCTGACCATCGGTGATGGCTGCACCGATGAGGTAGTCGTCGTCATCGAGCCCAACCGCGATGATGCCCGCGGTACGACGGTTGGCGAATGCCGTCAGCGGCGTCTTTTTCACCGTGCCGCGCGCGGTCGCCATGAACACATAGTGCTGCTCGTCGAAGGCCTTGACAGGCAGTACGGTGGTGATCTTCTCACCCGCCTGCAACGGAAACAGGTTGACCAGAGGTTTGCCGCGCGAGCCGCGTCCGCCCATCGGCGACTCGTACACCTTCATCCAGTACACCCGGCCCCGGTTAGAGAAGCACAGCAGCATGTCGTGGGTGTTGGCCACGAACAGTTGCTCGACCCAGTCGTCTTCCTTGGTGCCCGTGGCCAGCTTGCCCCGGCCTCCGCGGCGCTGCGCACGGTATTCCGCCAGAGGCTGGCTCTTGACGTAGCCCGAATGCGAGATCGTGACCACCAGGTCTTGCGGGGTGATGAGGTCTTCGACATCGATGTCGTAGGCATTGACCTCGATGTGCGAGCGGCGCGCATCGCCGAACTCGGCACGCAGGGTGCTCATTTCGGTGGTGATGATTTCGGTCATGCGCTCAGGCTTGGCGAGGATGTCGAGCAGATCGGCGATCTGCTCCATGACTTCCTTGTATTCGCTCACGATCTTGTCCTGCTCCAGGCCGGTCAGGCGCTGCAGCCGCATCTGCAGAATTTCCTGCGCCTGCGTCTCGCTGAGGTAATAGCCGTCGGCCTTCAGTCCGTAGCGCGGATCGAGGTCGTCGGGCTGGAACTGGGCGATGTCGCCCTCGACGCGCGACAGCATGGCGCGCGCCTCGCCCGGCTCCCAGGCCTGTGCCAGCAGACGTTCCTTGGCCACGGGCGGCGTGGGCGCGGCCTTGATGAGTTCGATCATGCGATCGACGTTGGCCAGTGCCACGGCCAGACCTTCGAGCACATGCCCACGTTCACGCGCCTTGCGCAGGTCGAATACCGTACGGCGGGTGATGATCTCGCGGCGGTGCGACAGAAAGGCCGAGATCATTTGCTGCAGGTTGAGCAAACGCGGCTGACCATCCACCAGCGCCACCATGTTGACGCCAAAGGTGTCTTGCAGCTGGGTCTGCTTGTAAAGATTGTTGAGCACCACTTCAGGCACTTCGCCGCGCTTGAGTTCGATGACCACGCGCATGCCGGACTTGTCGGACTCGTCCTGAATGTGGCTGATGCCTTCGATCTTTTTCTCTTGCACCAGCTCGGCGATGCGCTCAAGCAAGGTGCGTTTGTTGACCTGGTACGGCAACTCGTCGACGATGATGGCCTGACGCTGACCCTTTTCGAGATCTTCAAAGTGGCAACGCGCGCGCATCACCACGCGCCCCCGACCGGTGCGATAGGCGTCGCGCACTCCCGAAGTGCCATAGATGATGCCCGCTGTAGGGAAGTCGGGCGCGGGCACCCGCTCCATCAACTCCTCGATCGTCGCCCCGGGGTTGCGCAACAAATGCAAACAGGCGTCAAGCACCTCGCCCAGGTTGTGCGGCGGAATATTGGTGGCCATGCCCACCGCAATGCCCGATGAGCCATTGATCAGCAAATTGGGCAGACGCGCAGGCAACAGAAGGGGCTCCTGCTCGGAGCCGTCATAGTTGGGCCCGAAATCGACGGTTTCCTTGTCGATATCAGCCAGCATTTCGTGCGCGATCTTCGACAGCCGGATTTCGGTGTAGCGCATGGCCGCGGCGTTATCGCCGTCCACCGAGCCGAAGTTGCCCTGGCCGTCCACCAGCATGTAGCGCAAGGAAAAATCCTGCGCCATGCGCACGATGGTGTCGTACACCGACTGGTCACCGTGCGGGTGGTATTTACCGATCACATCACCCACGATACGCGCCGACTTCTTGTAAGGCCGATTCCAGGCATTGCTCAATTCGTGCATCGCATACAGCACGCGCCGATGCACCGGCTTGAGGCCATCTCGCACATCGGGAAGCGCACGACCCACGATCACGCTCATCGCGTAATCGAGGTAGGAGCGGCGCATTTCCGTCTCTAGGCTGATTGGCAGGGTTTCTTTGGCAAAAACGGACATGAGTGAGTGCTTCGCAGCAATAGTTCAGACGTCGGAGCGGCCAGACCGGGCCCGACAGTAGCGGGCGTCGTCTATGTCGTAGGTAGTAGGCGCGCCCCCAGTCAAGCGGACGATGTTAGCAGCCCGTATTTCCTCGTCCGGTTTCTGCGCAGCAGCGAAATGGATGACGGAATTTGGAGCAGAAAAATCACGCTAATGTTGCGAAACAGCAACGTCGGCATGTGCGCCTCGGGGCATAACGTAAACGAATCGTTTGGGCAATTGATCGTCACAGACGCTGTGGCACAATGTCTTCGGGTTTACTAGTAGTGAATGCGTCAGGTGTCGGGTTCTCGGGCAGTGACCGAGTTCAAGCGGCAATTGCTCACACCCCAAAGCATCCTGGCGCTTATTATGGCAACACGCAGTTCTGGCTGCGATGAACGATCAACGACCGAGAGGAAATAACATGATCCACCCTAAAAAAATCGCAAAATTGTTCGCAGCTGCGGTTCTCGCAACATCTTCGCTGGCGGCTGCCCATGCCGGCGAGGCTCGCAGCATCAACAACTG
The DNA here is from genome assembly GCA_937927695.1 of uncultured Thiomonas sp. Taxonomy (GTDB): domain Bacteria; phylum Pseudomonadota; class Gammaproteobacteria; order Burkholderiales; family Burkholderiaceae_C; genus Thiomonas. Next base: position 6,607 of record CALBRU010000369.1, read on the forward strand.
GCAGGACCCGTACGGTCTGACCTGGATGAACGGCGACAACAAGCTGTGCTGGCAAGACAACTTCTGGACCCCGGCAACCGCCTCTAGCGAAGCTTGTGGCCTGCCCGTCGTAGCCAAGGCTGCTCCGGCGCCTGCTCCGGCCGCGGCCCCGGCCCCGGCCCCTGCTCCTGCGCCTGCCCCCGCTCCGGCCCCGGCCCCCGTACCTGTGAGCGAAAAAGTCACCTATAACGCCGACGCCTTTTTCCAATTCAACAAGGCTGTCCTGCTGCCCGCTGGCAAGGAAAAGCTCGATGATCTGGCTGGCAAGATCAAAGCCATCAATCTGGAAGTCGTGATCGCCACTGGCTACACCGACAGCTTCGGCAGCGTGGCTTACAACCAGAAGCTCTCGGTTCGCCGTGCTGAAGCCGTTAAGGCTTATCTGGTGAGCCAGGGTGTTCCGGCTGACAAGATCTACGTCGAAGGCAAGGGTAAGACCGACTTCCGCGTCGATCCCAAGAGCTGCAAGGGCACGTTCAAGCAACAGGTCGAGTGCCAGGCCCCCAACCGCCGCACTGTGGTTGAGGTTGTCGGTACCCACATGGTCACCAAGTAAGCCGTTCCAAGAAAGCGGCCTACTTAGAGCTGACTGCTTGACCGAAAAAGCCCCGCCCTGCGGGGCTTTTTCTTTTTGGCGCGGTGTCGCTGCTTGACAACGCCTTCGCTATATTTGAGGGGGACATAAACCGAAACATCGGGGCCACACACATTCCCGTTTACAGGAGAGTTTCATGGATCAAGCCGAACTTCAGCGTTCTGGCGCAATGACCGAGCTACCGTCGATGGACCAGCTCTGGATGCCGTTCACTGCCAACCGGCAGTTCAAAGCCGCCCCCCGACTGCTCGTCAGCGCGCAAGGCATGTATTACCGCTCTCACGACGGACGGCAAATTCTGGATGGCACATCGGGCCTGTGGTGCGTCAACGCCGGTCACGGCCGACCGGAGATCAGCGCGGCCATCGCCCATCAGGCGCAGGAGATGGACTATGCGCCCCCATTCCAGATGGGCCACCCTGTGCAGTTCGAGGCCGCCAATCTGCTGGCCGAAATCGCCCCCGCCGATCTGAAAAAGGTGTTTTTCACCAACTCCGGCTCGGAGTCGGTGGACTCGGCCCTGAAGATCGCCCTGGCCTATCACCGGGCGCGGGGTGACGGAACGCGCACCCTGTTCATCGGGCGTGAGCGCGGCTATCACGGCGTGGGATTCGGGGGCATCTCCGTGGGTGGTATGGTGGCGAATCGCAAGACCTTCCGCGGTTCGCTGCTGCCCAATGTGGATCATCTGCCCCACACTTACGCGCCTGAACATCAGGCATTTTCGCGGGGCATACCGGAATGGGGTGGACACCTCGCCGATGAGCTCGAACGCATTGTGGCGCTGCACGATGCGAGCAATATCGCCGCCGTGATCGTCGAGCCCGTCGCTGGGTCAACCGGCGTGCTTGTGCCGCCCAAGGGGTATCTGGAACGGCTGCGCGCGATATGCGATAAATACGGCATTCTGTTGATTTTCGATGAGGTCATCACCGGCTATGGGCGGCTGGGCACGCCGTTTGCCGCACAGTATTTCAAGATCACGCCCGACATCATCACCACCGCCAAGGCCGTCAACAATGCTGCAGTGCCGCTGGGCGCAGTGTTTGTGCGCAATGGCATTTACGACACGGTCGTGAACGGATCTCCAGACGGCACCGTCGAATTTTTCCACGGTTACACCTATTCGGGCCATCCTCTGGCCATGGCCGCTGCCGTCGCGGCGCAAAAGATTTACAAGCGCGACAAGTTGCTCACCCGCGTGCAGGACGACGGCATCGCACACTACTGGCAGGAAGCGCTGCACGCCCTGCGAGACGTGCGACACGTCAAAGACCTGCGCAATATCGGGCTGATTGGCGCCATCGAGCTGGAGTCGCGGCCTGCCGCCGTGGGCAAGCGGGCCTTTGAAGCGTTTGTCGGCTGCTACGCACGCGGCCTGCTGGTGCGGTACACGGGCGACACCCTTGCGCTGTCGCCTCCGCTCATCATCGAGCGCGGCCAGATCGATCAGATCATGTCGACCCTTCGGGACGTTCTGCGCACCATCGACTGAACGGTTCGCCCACTTTGTCAACCCGGCCTCGCGCCGGGTTTTTCATGTCTTGTCGGCCTCTCGACCTCGAGACTGTCGCCGCGCGTTAAAGTGCATGCTTTATCGCGAATTGCACTTTCTTTTTTCCCTGCCTCACATGGACTCCCTGCTGCGTTGGTTCATTCCCTGGGAACTGTCTCCAACGGCCCTTGTCCTGTTGGCGACTGCGGCCGTTCTCTATGTACGCGGCTGCCGCAGACGGAAGATTTCAGTCTCGCGCCAGGTCAGCTTTTGGCTGGGGTGGGTGCTGATGTGGCAGGCCTTCCAGACCCGCTGGGACTACTACGCCGAGCATCAGTTTTTTGTGCATATCTCGCAGCAAATTTCGCTGCATGATTTCGCGCCGCTGCTCATTATGTGGAGCTATCCGCTCGCTGTGCTGCGAGCCGGCATTCCCGTGAACATCAGAGTGCGCTGGCTGAAGCCTTTTCAGCGCAACGCAGTTGTACGGGCGACCAAGCTCGTGCTCTTCAACCCTTACTTCGCCGCGTTTTTGTTTGGCGGCATGGCATTGCTCTGGCTGATTCCGTCTTTTCACCCCTTTGTCATGCTCAATGCGCCGACCTACCGGTTGATGAACTGGAGCATGGCGCTTGATGGCCTTTTGTTCTGGTGGCTGGTTCTCGATACCCGTCCCAATCCTCCAGCCCATCTCTCGCCGGGAAAACGGGTTTTTCTGCCTCTGCTGAGCATGCTGCCGACCATGGTATGGGGCGCGATCCTCGCTCTGAGCATGACCGACTACTACCCGATTTATGAAATTTGCGGACGTGCGCTGAGCCTCGACCCATTAACCGATCAACACCTAGGCGGCCTGATCCTTTGGATTCCAGGCTCTTTCCCCATGATCCTGGCCAGCATGATCGCGTTGCGCAGTTGGATGCGGCTTTCAGACCGAGGCCGGCTCAAGAAGCGGCCCAATAAGCGCACCGTTGCTTCGGCTTCGCCCGCCGTACCGCCCGTCGTTTAAGAGACTTTGCGCCTG
>CALBRU010000370.1 GCA_937927695.1 uncultured Thiomonas sp.
CTTTCCACACGCCGAAACCGTGGGCACGTCCATTCTCACCCTGCCGCTTTTTCCGGTTATGCAAGGCGTCGTTGTGACCCGGGTAACTGCCGCCTTCGACGCCGTGCTGCGACATTTCGGCCTATGCCTCTGCATTCTCCCCCCGCCGTTTCGGTGGTCGTTCCCGTCTACAACGAAGAGGCCGGGCTCGCCGCGCTGTTCGCCCGCCTCTACCCCGCTCTCGATGCGCTGAACGAACCCTACGAAATTCTGTTTGTCAACGACGGCAGCCGCGACCGCTCGGCCGCGCTGCTGGCCGCGCAGCAACGTCTGCGCCCGGATGTCACCCGCGTGGTGCTGTTCAACGGCAACTACGGCCAGCACATGGCCATCCTCGCAGGCTTCGAACACACCCGCGCGCCCATCGTCGTCACCCTCGACGCCGATCTGCAGAACCCGCCCGAGGAAATCGGCAATCTGGTCGCCAAAATGCGCGAGGGCTATGACTATGTTGGCACCATTCGCCGCATGCGCCAGGACAGCCGGTTTCGCCGCTATGCCAGCCGGGCGATGAACTGGACGCGCGAAAAAATCACCAGCGTGCGGATGACCGACCAGGGCTGCATGTTGCGCGCCTACGGCCGCGACGTGGTCGATACCGTCAACCGCTGCACCGAGTCCAACACCTTCGTGCCCGCGCTGGCCTACACCTTCGCGCTCAAACCCACCGAAATCGAAGTGGCGCACGAAGAGCGTCAGGCGGGCGAATCCAAATACTCACTGTTCAAGCTCATCCGCCTGAACTTCGATCTGGTCACCGGGTTTTCTCTGGTGCCGCTGCAGCTCATGTCTTACTCCGGCATCTTGCTGTCGCTCGCTTCGGGCGCGCTGTTTCTCTACCTCATGGTGCAGCGCTTCGTCGAAGGTTCGCAGGTGCAGGGGGTGTTCACGCTGTTCGCCATCACCTTCTTCCTGCTCGGCGTGGTGCTGTTCAGCATCGGCCTGCTGGGGGAATACATCGGTCGCATTTATGAGCAGGTGCGTGGACGTCCGCGTTATCTCGTGCAGGCCGTGCTGCAGGATCTGCCTCCCGAGCCCGGCGTGTTCGTGCCGCATATCGCGCAGGCGGCCAACGCTGCGCAACAAACCCCCGCCCCGCTGCCGTGAACGCCGTCGTCTTCGCCTATCACAACGTCGGCGTGCGCTGCCTCAAAACCCTGCTCGCGCGGGGTGTGCAGGTGCAACTGGTCGTCACCCACCCGGACAGCCCGACCGAAACGCTGTGGTTCGATCGCGTGGCTGATGTGGCCGCAGAAGCCGGAATTCCCGTGGCCTATGTGGACGACGCAGTTGACGCTGCGCTGATCGACCGGGTCGCGGCGCTTTCGCCCGACTATCTGTTTTCCTTCTACTTCCGCCGCATGCTACCCGCGCGGTTGCTGGTCGCCGCAAAAATCGCCGCGCTCAATATGCATGGCTCTCTGCTGCCCAAATACCGCGGGAGAGTGCCGGTGAATTGGGCCGTGCTGCACGGCGAAACCGAAACCGGCGCCACCCTGCATGTGATGGAAGCCAAGCCCGATGCGGGCGACATCGTCGCACAGCAGGCCGTGCCCATCCTGCCAGACGACACCGCCAAGGAGGTGTTCGACAAGCTCACCGTGGCCGCCGAAATCGCGCTGTGGAACGTCCTGCCGCAGTTGAGGCGCGGGGAAGTGCCGCGTCGCCCCAACGATCTGTCCGCCGGAAGTTATTTCGGCGGCCGCAAGCCCGAAGACGGTCGCATCGACTGGACCCAGTCAGCGCAATCGGTTTACAACCTCATCCGCGCCGTGGCCCCGCCCTACCCCGGCGCATTTTTCGATCAACTCGGCCGCCGTTTCATCGTGGCGCGCGCCCGCATCGCGTCACCCGCACTCCGCGCGCGAATCGACGGCAAAAACGCGGTCGGCCTGCATATCGCAGACGAACAACTCCTGGCCCGAACCGGTGATGGCGGCGCACTCCACATAGTCGAACTATGGGATGCCGACCGACCTGGCATTCCCCTGAACGATCTACAAATTTCGGAACTCGCAACACAGCAATCATGAAAAAAGTCCTCATCCTCGGCGTCAACGGTTTCATCGGCCATCACCTCTCCATGCGCATCCTCGCCACCACCGACTGGCAGGTGTATGGCATGGACATGAACGCCGACCGCGTGGAAGACCTCACCGCCAACAAGCGTTTCAAATTTTTCGAAGGCGACATCACCATCAACAAGGAGTGGATCGAGTACCACGTGCGCAAATGCGACGTGATTCTGCCCTTGGTGGCCATCGCCACGCCGGCCACTTATGTGAAGGCGCCGCTGCGGGTTTTCGAGCTCGACTTCGAGGCCAATCTGCCCATCGTGCGCGCGGCGGTGAAGCACAAGAAGCATCTCGTGTTCCCGTCCACCTCCGAGGTGTACGGCATGAGCGGAGATGCTGAATTCGACCCGGAGAACTCACCACTGGTCTACGGCCCGATCAACAAGCCGCGGTGGATCTACGCCTGCTCCAAGCAGTTGATGGATCGCGTCATTGCCGGCTACGGCCAGCAAGACGGCCTGAACTACACCCTGTTCCGCCCGTTCAACTGGATCGGCGCCGGACTGGACAATATTTTTTCGGCGAAGGAAGGCAGCTCCCGCGTCGTCACCCAGTTCCTGGGCCATATCGTGCGCGGCGAAACCATCAGCCTGGTCGATGGCGGTCACCAGAAACGCGCCTTTACCGACATTGACGACGGCATCGACGCGCTGATGAAAATCATCGAAAACAAGAACGGCGTGGCCAGCGGTCAGATCTACAACATTGGCAATCCTGCCAACAATCATTCGGTGCGCGAACTCGCCGACATGATGTTGCGTCTGGCTGCCGACATGCCTGAATACGCCGAATCGGCCAAAAACGTGAAGGTGGTGGAAACCAGCTCGGGCGCGTATTACGGCGCGGGTTATCAGGACGTGCAGAACCGCGTGCCCAAAATCACCAACACCATGCGCGACCTCGACTGGGCGCCCAAGGCCGACATGCAGACCGCACTGCGCAAGATCTTCGATGCCTATCGCGGCCAAATCGCCCAGGCCCGGGCGTTGATGGAAGAAACGGGCGATTGACTCAGCGCCCCGCCACACGCGCTGCAGTGATGACCATGCGATTACCCATACAATGCCAACTGACGGGCCGCCTCGCATCGCGGCGCGGTGAACTTGGTCAGGTCGGGAACGGAGCAGCCACAGCCGTTTACCGTGAGTGCCGGGGGAACGGCTCGTCACCCCAACACCCTTGCCTGCCCGCTGCGTCTGATGCGCGCTTGTTCATCGGCAACCCAAAGGCTTTTTGTCCCGGCGCTGATTCCGTAATCACCACACGCGTTCAGCGCCACAGCGGCAACTTGTGTCAAAATCCCCATCAAATCTTTCTATCGAGGTGACCATGGCTAGCGAACTGATCAAACACACCAATGACGCCGATTTCGAGCAAGACGTGCTGAAGTCCGGCGTTCCTGTTCTCGTGGACTTCTGGGCCGAGTGGTGCGGGCCTTGCCGCATGATCGCGCCCACGCTCGACGAGATGGCCAGCGAATACCAGGGCAAGCTCGCCATTATGAAGGTCAATGTGGACGAAAACCGCAGCATCCCCGCCAAGTTCGGCATTCGTGGCATTCCCACCCTGCTGTTGTTCAAGAACGGCGAACTGGCTGGCAACAAAGTGGGCGCTGCCTCCAAGTCCCAATTGACGGCTTTCGTTGACGCCCATCTATAATTTCTACATTGCGCGGTGCAGTTCGCAATCCTCAAGCATCGCACCGCGCAACACTCAGGTTGAACCGCCGCTCCAGGCAATTCAATCGCCGTGACACCCCGCCGTGCACCCTTGGCACGGCCCACATTCCCTCACGATTCTTATAGCTGCTTGCGCGTGCTGCTCTGATGCACGCACCGTCTGACGACGGATATTGCGCAGCCTCCCCTTCCCGAGTTTTCATCATGCATCTGTCCGAACTCAAAGCGACGCACGTCTCCAAGCTGCTTGAAATGGCGCAGTCGTTCGAGATTGAAAACGCCAGCCGCCTGCGCAAGCAGGAACTGATGTTTGCCATCCTCAAAAAGCACGCCCGCACTGGCGAGCAGGTGTTCGGTGACGGCTGCCTTGAAGTTCTGCCGGACGGCTTCGGCTTTTTGCGGGCGCCCGAGTCGAGCTACATGGCGTCACCCGACGACATCTACATCTCGCCCAGCCAGATCCGCCGCTTCAATCTGCACACTGGCGACTCGATCGAGGGCGAGGTGCGTGTGCCCAAGGATGGCGAGCGTTACTTTGCCTTGGTGAAGGTCGACCGCGTCAACGGCGTCACGCCCGAGGAAAACAAGAACAAGATCATGTTCGAGAACCTCACGCCGCTGTTCCCCACGGAGCACATGCGTCTGGAGCGCGACATCAAGGGGGAAGAGAACATCATCGGCCGTGTGATCGACATCGTGGCCCCGATCGGCAAGGGACAGCGCGGCCTGCTGGTCGCCCCGCCCAAAAGCGGCAAGACCGTGATGCTGCAGGCGCTTGCGCATGCCATCACCAACAATCATCCAGAAGTGGTGCTCATCGTGCTGTTGATCGACGAGCGCCCGGAAGAAGTGACCGAAATGCAGCGCTCGGTACGGGGGGAAGTGGTCAGTTCCACCTTCGACGAGCCGGCCGTGCGGCACGTGCAGGTCGCCGAAATGGTGATCGAAAAAGCCAAGCGTCTGGTGGAATTGAAAAAAGATGTGGTCATCCTGCTCGACTCCATCACGCGCTTGGCGCGGGCTTACAACACAGTCATTCCAACCTCCGGCAAGATTTTGACCGGCGGGGTTGATGCCAACGCCCTGCAACGCCCCAAGCGCTTTTTTGGCGCGGCACGCAATATCGAAGAGGGTGGATCGCTGACCATCATCGGCACCGCGCTGGTCGATACCGGCAGCCGCATGGACGAAGTGATCTACGAAGAATTCAAGGGCACCGGCAATATGGAAATCCATCTGGATCGCCGTCTGTCGGAAAAGCGCGTTTATCCCGCCATGCTCATCAACCGCTCGGGCACACGCCGCGAAGAATTGCTGCTCAAGCCCGAAATCCTGCAAAAAGCCTGGATTCTGCGCAAGCTGCTCTATCCCATGGATGAGATTCAGGCGATGGAATTTCTGCTCGACAAGATGAAGCAGACCAAGAACAACGCCGAGTTCTTCGATCTGATGCGTCGAGGCGGTTGATCGCCCGGAAAATCTGCGACAATGCTTCGTTTTGCCAAGTACCGACAGTTTGCAACAACCCCATGCGTCGGCGGCTAGCGTTTGATCGTCAAGATCGTTACCCAAGGAACCCCCATGAAATCAGGAATCCACCCCCAGTACCGCGAAGTCTGCTTCCTCGACCTGTCCACTGGTTCGCAGATTCTCATCTCGTCCACCGCGCAGACCCGCGAAACCATCAAGCTCGACGATGGCCGTGAGGTTCCCCTGTACAAGGTGGAAACCAGCGCCGAATCGCATCCGTTCTATACCGGCCAACAAAAGAGCATCGATACACTGGGCGGCCGCGTCGAGAAGTTCCGCCAGAAATTCGCCAAGGCAGCGGGCAAGGTTTGAGAGGGTTTGAACAAATCCGCCATGCCCGCTCCTCGCGCCCAAACACCCCCGTTCGGCGTTGCAAATGCGCGCCGTGCCTCCGGGTACGGATGTGCTTTGCGCCTTGACTGGGGGCGTTTGGACGCGCTGCTCGGCCACGCCGGATTCATTCACACCCTCTAAGGCGCATCACGCACCTTCGCGCCACGGGGTTGTA
>CALBRU010000371.1 GCA_937927695.1 uncultured Thiomonas sp.
GTGCCGGGCGAAGACGAGTACCGCAACAAGGGCGTGGCGTACTGTCCGCATTGCGACGGCCCGCTGTTCAAGGGCAAGCGGGTGTGTGTGATCGGCGGAGGCAACTCGGGCGTGGAGGCGGCCATCGATCTGGCGGGTCTGGTGGCGCATGTCACCCTGCTGGAATTCGCGCCCGAACTGCGCGCCGACGCGGTGCTGGTGAGCAAGCTGCGCAGCCTGCCCAATGTCACCATTCACACCAACGCGCAAACCACCGAAATCACCGGCGACGGCAGCAAGGTGAACGGCCTCACCTACACCGACCGCGCAAGCGGCGCCAGCCATCATCTGGAGTTGGAGGGCGTGTTCGTGCAGATCGGCCTGGTGCCCAACACCGAGTGGCTCAAGGGCGTGGTCGAACTCAGTCGATTCGGCGAAATCGTGGTGGATGCCAAAGGCCAGACCTCGGTCCCCGGCATCATGGCTGCGGGCGACGTGACGACCGTGCCCTACAAGCAGATCGTCATCGCCGCGGGTGATGGCGCCAAGGCTGCGCTCAGCGCCTTTGACTATCTCATCCGCACCCCGGCGCCGCAGATGGCCGAAGCCGTGGCGGCCTGATGGGATAACTGCGCGGGACGGGCCGTCGATACACTTGTGCAGCACTCTGACTTTATGAGCGCCCCCAGACCTGCCGCTTTCGCGTCAGCCCCCCCGAGGGGGTCAAGAAAACTTGGGGCGGCCCGGCGTTTCCTTGAGAGAACCGACATGCTGTTGATGGTCCTGTCCCCCGCCAAATCGCTCGACTACACCACCCCGCCTACGACGTCCATCGCCACCCAGCCGCAGTTCATCGAACAGGCCAAGGTGCTGGTGGATGGGCTGCGCAAGCAAAGCCCGCAGCAGCTCAGCGCGCTCATGGGCATTTCCGACAAGCTCGCCGCGCTCAACGCCGCGCGCTTTGCGCAATGGCAGCCCAGCTTTACCCCGCAAGACAGCAAGCAGGCGGTGTTGGCATTCAATGGCGATGTGTACGAAGGGCTAGACGCCAGTAGTCTGAGCAAGGCCGATCTGCAATGGGCGCAGCAGCATCTGCGCGTGCTCAGCGGGCTTTACGGCGTGCTGCGCCCGCTCGATCTCATGCGGCCCTACCGTCTGGAGATGGGCACGGCCTGGCCCAATGCCAAGGGCAAGGATTTGTACGCCTACTGGGGGACGCAGATCGCCGAAAACCTCAACGCCGAATTGACCGGCGACAAGGGCGAGCCGGTGCTGGTGAATCTGGCTTCCGACGAATACTTCCGCAGCGTGGATCGCAAAGCGCTCAAGGCGCGCGTGGTGCAGCCGGTGTTTCAGGACGGCACGCCGCAGACCGGCTACAAGATCGTGAGCTTTTACGCCAAGCGCGCGCGCGGGCTGATGGCGCGCTACGTCATTCGACATCGCTTGACTCAGGTGGATGCGCTCAAGGCGTTTGATAGCGACGGCTACCGCTTCGTGCCCGAGGACTCCAAGGCCGATCAGTGGGTTTTCCGCCGCGACAAGGTTTCCGCATGAACGCATCGCCGGTTTTGACGGTATACGGTTTGAGCCAGTGCGACACCGTCAAGCGGGCGCGGCAGTGGCTGCAGGCGCAGGGCGTGGATTTTCAGTTTGTCGATTTCAAGAAAACCCCGCCCAGTGCCGCGCAGATTGCAGCCTGGGCCGAAGCTGTCGGCTGGGAGGCGCTGCTGAACAAGCGCGGCACCACCTGGCGCAAGCTCGATGCGGCCACACAGGCCCGCGTGGTCGATGCGCCCAGCGCGGTGGCGGTTCTGGCGCAGCATCCCAGCGCCATCAAACGGCCCGTGGTCGAGACGGACGGGCAGCTGCTGGTGGGTTTCGACGAGTCGGCGTGGCGCGAGGCGCTATCACCCCGGCTGCGTTAGCCGCCGGGCGAGTTCACTGCCCAGCGCCAGCAGGGTGAGGGTGGGCGGCAGCCCCCAGGGCTCGGGAATGACCGAGGCGTCGCACACATGCAGATTCGGGCTATGGCAGCTCAGGCGTTCGTCGAGCATCTCGCCCAGGCGCACGCTGCCGCCGGGATGCGCCGCCACCCAGGGCGACACATAAGGCTTGCCAGAACCGGCGGCCTTCAACACCGCGCGCGCCTGCTCCACGCCCGCGCGCATTTTCAGCCGGTCGCCCGGCCCGAAGCGCCGCCAGGGGCGCCCGTGCGGGTCGATGCGGCCTTCGATGTCATCGCGGATTTTCACCATGATCATCGCCGTGTGGCCGTAGCTGAGCAACTGATCGGGCCGACCGGCCGCCCAGGTGAAAGCGCGGAAAAAGTTGGCTGGAACCGTGATGTCCGACAGCATGTAGCCTGCTTCGGAGTTGAAATATCCGGCTGACATGGAGATGTCGTGCGCGCGTCGCAGGGTCGGCACATGGCCCATGACAATGCGCAGGGGGTCACAGAAAAAGCCGTCACCCGCCTGCTCCACGCCACTGTGCTGCAGGATGGCCGGGCTGGCAATGCCGCCCGCACTCAGAATCACCCGTCCCGCACGGAAGATTTGCGCCGCGCCGCTCTGGTGTTGCGCTTCCACCCCGATGGCCCGGCCCTGGTCGAACAGCACGCGCGTGACCCGAACGCCGGTCTGCAGATCCGCGCCGTGGCTGATCGCCTGCTGCAACAGCGTCTGCGCCGACCAGAAGGCCTCCGGCGGGCAGATACCCTGTGCGCAGCACGATTGGTCGATCATCTTGGGCAGCGGCTGCCAGGGCAGACCCAGAGACTGTCCAGCCTGCATCAGCAGAGAGGGAATCGGCGTGAGCAGATCGTCGCGCAAAGGGGCATGCGGCAGTTCGGACTGCACCCGTTCAAGCGCGGCGGCAAGGTCGATGCCGTGACGGGCAAACATCGCCAGCGGCGGGGGCGTGGCGGTGTGATAGAAGGTGACCGATCCGCCGCCCACTCGCAGGCTGCGCAGCAGCACCACACCGGGCGCGATGTGCATCGCCTCCTTGCGGCGCAGCAGTTTGAGCAGGTTGGTGCCGGGCGGTGGACCCGAACCCTGTTCCAGAATGCACACCCGCGCACCGGCGCGGGCCAGATCGCGCGCCACCATGGCGCCCGCCGGGCCCGATCCGACCACGAGAACGTCGGAGATCGGCGCGGCGTCAGTCATGTGGGCGCGCTGTGGCGAGAGCGCTCAGGCCGCCAGCAACTGTCGCAGCACGAAGGGCAGGATGCCGCCGTTGCGGTAGTAATCGACCTCGATCGGCGTGTCGATGCGCAGCTTGAGTTTGACCTGCTGCTTGCTGCCGTCCGACCGGGTGATGGTCAGCAGAGCGTCCTGCTGTGGCCGCAGGGTATCGCCCAGATCGATGGCGAAGGTCTCGTCGCCCTTGATGCCCAACGACTCCCACGAATCATTGCCGAGGAACTGCAGCGGCAACACGCCCATGCCCACCAGATTGGAGCGGTGGATGCGCTCGAAACTGCGCGCCACCACGGCCTTCACGCCCAGAAGCTGCGTGCCCTTGGCCGCCCAGTCGCGGCTGGAACCCGTGCCGTATTCCTCGCCAGCGAAGATGACCGTGGGCGTGCCTTCGGCGATGTACTGCATCGCGGCGTCGTAAATGAACATCTTCTTGCCAGTCGGCTGGAACAGGGTCACGCCGCCTTCTTCACGCGAGCCGTCGGCCCCGGCCGGAATCATCAGGTTCTTGATGCGCACATTGGCGAAGGTGCCGCGCATCATCACCTCGTGGTTGCCGCGGCGCGAGCCGTAGGAGTTGAAGTCGGCCTTGAGCACCCCGTTGGCCTGCAGCCATTGCCCGGCGGGCGAGGTTTCCTTGATCGGGCCTGCGGGCGAGATGTGATCGGTCGTCACCGAATCGCCGAACAGTGCCAGCGCGCGTGCGCCCTGCACCTGCAGCGACGTGGCCGCAGGCTGCATGCCGAACCCGGCGAAGAACGGCGGTTCGGCAATATAGGTGCTCTTGGGCCAGTCGTACACCTGCCCCTTGACGCCTTCGATCTTCTTCCACAGCTTGCCCGGCTGCGTGGCGACCTGCGCGTAGTTCTCGCGGAACACCTTGGGGTTCATGGCGAACTTCATCAGCTTGTCGATTTCTTCGCTGCTCGGCCAGATGTCGCCCAGATAGACCGGCTTGCCGCCCTTGCCATAGCCCACGGGTTCGGTCATCAGGTCGCGGCGCACCGTGCCGGCAATGGCATAGGCCACCACCAGCGGCGGGCTGGCGAGGAAGTTGCCCTTGATATTGGGATGGATGCGTGCTTCGAAGTTGCGGTTGCCCGACAGCACGGCGGTACACACCAGATTATTGGCGGTGATGGTGGTCTCGATGTCGGACGCGAGCGGCCCGGCATTGCCGATGCAGGTGGTGCAGCCGTAGCCCGCAAGGTAGAAGCCCAGTTTTTCGAGGTAGGGCAGCAGGCCGGCCTTTTCGAGATATTCCGTCACCACGCGCGAGCCGGGGGCCAGCGAGGTCTTGACGTGTTTTTTCACCTTCAACCCGGCTTCGACGGCCTTTTTGGCGAGCAAGCCCGCAGCCAGCAGCACGCTGGGGTTGGAGGTGTTGGTGCAGGAGGTGATAGCGGCGATGAGCACGTCGCCATCGGCGATTTCGATGCCCTCACTGGTTTTGAAGGTGCGGTTCAGGCGGTCTGCCGGCTGGTTGAAGCCGTTGTCGGCCACTGGTGCCGAAAACAGTTTGTCGAACTGATGGCTGACTTCGCTCAGCGCGATGCGGTCTTGCGGCCGCTTGGGACCGGCCAGCGAGGGCTCGACCGTGCCGAGATCGAGGGTGAGCACCTGCGAGTAGTCGATCTGCCCCGCCTTGGGTACACCGAACAGCTTCTGCGCCTTGAAGTAAGCCTCGAAAAGTTCGATCTCGCTCTTGGTGCGGCCGGTGCCGCGGAAATAGTCGAGGGTCTTGTCGTCCACCGGAAAGAAGCCCATGGTGGCCCCATATTCGGGCGCCATGTTGCCGATGGTGGCGCGGTCGGTGACCGACAGGCTGGCCGTGCCTTCGCCGAAGAATTCGACGAACTTGCCCACGACCTTGGCCTTGCGCAGCATTTCGGTGACGGTCAGCACCAGATCGGTGGCGGTGACGCCACCGCGCAGCTTGCCCTTGAGCTCCACCCCCACCACGTCGGGCGTGAGGAAATAGACCGGCTGGCCGAGCATGGCGGCTTCGGCCTCGATGCCGCCCACGCCCCAGGCCACCACGCCGATGCCGTTGATCATGGTGGTGTGGCTGTCGGTGCCCACCAGGGTGTCGGGGTAGGCCACACCGTCCTTGGTCTTGTGCACACCGCGGGCGAGGTATTCGAGGTTGACCTGGTGCACGATGCCGAAGCCCGGAGGCACGACGCCGAAGGTGTCGAAGGCCTGCATGCCCCACTTCATGAACTGATAACGCTCGCGGTTGCGCTGGAACTCGATCTGCATATTGAGGTCGAGCGCTTTTTTATTGCCGTAGTTGTCCACCATCACCGAGTGATCGACCACCAGATCGACGGGCACCAGCGGCTCGATGGACTTGGGGTTTTTGTGTTGTTGCGCGGCGGCGTTGCGCATCGCAGCCAGATCGACCAGCAGCGGCACGCCGGTGAAGTCCTGCAGCACGACGCGCGCGACGACGAAAGGAATTTCATCGGTGCGGGCGGCGTTGGGCTTCCAGTTTGCGACCTGTTTCACATGCTCAGGCAGCACTTTCTTGCCGTCGCAGTTGCGCAGCACCGACTCCAGCACGATGCGGATGGACACCGGCAGGCGCGACAGATCCGTGCCCAGTTCCTTGGCGAGTTGCGGCAGAGAATAGAAAGATGCGGACTTGCCCGAAGCGGTCTTGAAGGTTTTGCGCGTTTTGGCGTATGCGTGGGCGGGCGTGGCGCTGGCGGGTTTGGTGGGCATGGGGGTCTCCGAGGTCAGATGACGTACAGATCGACGTAGTCGTGCACAGGCATGGATTCGAGCAAGTTCTGATCCAGTGACACGTCGAGAATGGTCTTTTGTTGTTTGCCCGGAAAGCGCCGTGCCAGGTTGGTGCGGAACTTGGCTTCGAGCAGAGGGATGCCGTCGGCGCGGCGGCGCTTGTGGCCGATGGGATACTGCACGGCCACCTCCGGCAGCACCGAGCCGTCCTTGAGGGTGACGGTGAGGGCGTTGGCGATGGAGCGCTTCTCGGGGTCGTGGTAGTCGCGGGTGTATTGCGGGTCTTCGACGCAGACGATTTTTTCGCGTAGGGCATCGATGCGCGGGTCGGCGGCGACAGTGTCTTCGTAATCGCCCGCAGTGAGGCGGCCGAACAGCAGCGGCACCGCCACCATGTATTGAATGCAGTGGTCGCGGTCGGCCGGGTTGTTCAGCGGGCCCTTTTTGTCGATGATGCGGATACAGGCCTCATGCGTGCGGATGACGATGCTGGCGATGTCGTCCGGGCCCTTGCCCGCAGCGCGAAGTTGCTGATGCAGGGTCATGGCGGCTTCCACTGCGGTCTGGCTGTGGAACTCGGCCGGGAAGCTGATCTTGAACAGCACATTCTCCATCACGTACGTGCCGTAGGGCCGCTGGAACTTGAACGGCTGGCCGCGGAAACTGACGTCGTAGAAGCCCCAGGTCTTGGCGGTGAGCACGCTGGGGTAGCCCATTTCGCCGGTCCTGGCGATGAGCGCCAGACGCACGCCGCGGCTGGTGGCGTCGCCCGCGGCCCAGCTCTTGCGGCTGCCGGTGTTGGGGGCGTGGCGGTAGGTGCGCAGGCTCTGGCCGTCCACCCAGGCCAGCGAGACGGCGTTGATGATCTCGTCGCGGGAAAGGCCCAGCAGGCGGGCGACGACCGCCGTGGTGGCGACCTTGACCAGCACCACATGGTCGAGGCCGACCTGGTTGAAGCTGTTTTCCAGCGCGATCACGCCCTGGATCTCATGCGCCTGAATCATGGCGGTGAGCACATCGCGCATGGTCAGCGGCGGCTTGCCTGCGGCCACGGCGTTGCGGCTGAGCCAGTCGGCCACAGCCAGGATGCCGCCCAGATTGTCGGACGGGTGGCCCCATTCGGCGGCCAGCCAGGTGTCGTTGAAGTCCAGCCAGCGGATCATCGCGCCGATATTGAACGCGGCCTGCACCGGGTCGAGCTGGAACTGGGTGCCGGGCACCTTGGCGCCATGCGGCACCACGGTACCGGGCACGATGGGGCCGAGCAGTTTGGTGCAGGCCGGGTACTCCAGCGCTTCCAGTCCGCAGCCCAGGGTGTCGATCAGACAGTTTCGCGCCGTGGAATACGCCAGTGCGCTTTGCAGATCGGTTTTGAGGACGTAGTCGGCTATGTCAGCCAGAACTTGGTCGGGGGCGGGGCGGACGTTGGAAATCGCTGAGGACATGGATCGTGGGTCAGGGAGGGCCCGTCAGAGGGTGTGAATGAATCCGGCGTGGCCGAACAGCGCGCCCAAAGGGTTCCCATCAAGGCGCAAAGCACAGCCGTGCTCGTCGGCACGGCGCGCATTTGCAACGCAGAGGGGGGCGCTTTGGGTGCGATGAGCGGGCATGGCGGATTTGTTCACACTCTCTCAAGGCGAGGGAACGCAGTCGTCGGCCAGTCGCGTCATGTTCTTTTTGTCGAACAGCATGCTCTTGGTCGGGATCTGAATGAGGACGAAGCCAGCCTTGGCATCGTCGAAGTGGTAGGCGCCGGTGGAGGTGGGTTTGCGCTTGAGGATGTAGTTTTTCCGGTTCCAGGTCAGCAGCACGGCCTGGTCGTCGGCGCCTTCGATCTTGACGTCCATCGGCAGGCGGCGGCTGCCGCACACCATGCGACCGGCCTTGAGTGCAAACACCGGGTTCACATCGGGAAAGCCGTTTTCCGTGCCGGGCACGCGGGCACCGGGTGCATTGCTGATCAGCAGGGCCGGGGTGGCTGTGTCGGCAGTTGCCACGACTGTCTGCTCGGCCTTGGTGGTGTCGTGAGTAGCTGCGGTTGCGGCATCCGCCGTTTTTTCCTTGCTGGCATGCGTTTGCGCATGAGCAGGCAGCGCGAGCGAGCAGGACAGACTGACAACTGCGGACAGGAAAAAGAACTGACGTTTCATCTTGAGCACTCCACGAACTGGAACACGGGAAAAGACCGCTCCAGGACGAGGCGAATGACAAGCCGGGCGCATGGGCATGACGAGAAGTGCGCGGGACGAGTCAAGGACGCTGTGCGAGCGGCACGAACTGCAAATTTTCCGGGCCAGTGTAATTCGCGCTGGGTCGAATGATCTTGTTGTCCTGTCGCTGTTCCACCACATGCGCGCTCCAGCCGCTGGTGCGCGAAATCACGAACAGCGGGGTGAACATGGCGGTGGGCACGCCCATGAGGCTGTAGCTCACGGCGCTGAACCAGTCGAGATTGGGGAACATCTTTTTCACGTCCCACATCACCGTCTCCAGACGCTCGGCCACGTTGAACAGGTGCATGTTTTTCTGATCGGCTGAAAGCCTGCGGGCGACTTCCTTGATGACCTTGTTGCGCGGGTCGGCGATGGTGTAGACCGGATGGCCGAAGCCGATGACCACTTCCTTGTTGGCCACCCTGCTGCGGATGTCGGTCTCGGCTTCATCGGGGCTGGCGTAGCGCCGCTGAATGTCGAGCGCCGCTTCGTTGGCGCCGCCATGCTTGGGGCCGCGCAGGGCGCCGATGGCCCCGGCGATGGCGCTGAACAGGTCGCTGCCCGTTCCGGCGATGACACGGGCGGTGAATGTGGAGGCGTTGAACTCATGCTCGGCGTAGAGGATGAGCGAGGTGTGCATCGCCCGTTCCCATAAGGCGCTGGGCTTGTGGCCATGCAGCAGATGCAGGAAGTGGCCGCCGATCGAGTCGTCATCGGTCTCGACTTCGATGCGTCGCCCGTTGGCGGCCCAGTGCCACCAGTACAGCAGCATCGAGCCCTGGCAGGCCATGAGCTTGTCGGCAATGTCGCGGGCGCCGGTCACGTTGTGATCGTCTTTCTCGGGCATGACGCAGCCCAGCACGGAAACGCCGGTGCGCAGCACGTCCATCGGGTGGGCCGATGGCGGCAGTTGCTCCAGCGCGGCTTTCACTGCGGCGGGCAGGCCGCGCAGACGGCGCAGCTTGGTTTTGTAGGCCGCGAGTTCGGCGGTGTTGGGCAGTTTGCCGTGCACCAGCAGGTGAGCAATCTCTTCGAATTCGCAAGCCTCGGCCAGGTCGAGAATGTCGTAGCCGCGGTAGTGCAGATCGTTGCCGGTGCGACCGACGGTGCACAGGGCCGTGTTGCCTGCGGTCACCCCGGAAAGCGCCACCGATTTTTTCGGTTTGAAGGTCATGCCAGCGGGGGCTGCGTCATCGCTCATGGGTTTGTCTCCTCGGTATTCAATTCAGTTAGCAGCTTGCGAATCGGTTCACGCCTGCTTCAGGATTGGGGTTTGCCGGAAAAAATGGCGTCCAGCCGCTGCTCGTAGGCGTGATAGCCGATGCTTTCGTACAACTCGGCGCGGGTCTGCATGAGAGGCACCACGGATTTTTGCGTGCCCTCGCGTCGCAGCGTTTCATACACCGTCTGCGCGGCCTTGTTCATGGCGCGAAACGCTGAAAGCGGGTAAAGCGCCATGGCCACACCAGCGCTGCGCAACTCTTCCACGGTGAACAGCGGCGTGGCGCCGAATTCGGTGATATTGGCCAGCAAGGGCACGCCCACGGCGGCGCCGAACTTGCGGTAGGTGTCGAGATCGAGCGCGGCTTCGGCGAAGATGGCGTCGGCCCCGGCTTCTGCGCAGGCGCGGGCACGGTCTATGGCCGCGTCCAGTCCCTCGACGGCGATGGCGTCGGTGCGGGCAATGAGGTAGAAGTCGGGATCGGTACGGGCGTCCACCGCGGCCTTGATGCGATCAACCATTTCGCCGCTGCTGACGATTTCTTTACCGGGCCGGTGGCCGCAGCGCTTGGCGCCCACCTGGTCCTCGATATGCAGCGCTGCGGCGCCGAACTTGATGAGGCTTTTGACGGTGCGCGCAATGTTGAAGGCGCTGGGGCCGAAGCCGGTGTCCACGTCCACCAGCAAGGGCAGGTCGCAGACATCGGTGATTCGGCGCACATCGGTGAGCACGTCGTCCAGCGTGTTGATGCCCAGATCGGGCATGCCCAGCGAGCCAGCCGCCACGCCGCCGCCAGAGAGATAGATGGCCTTGAAGCCAGCCCGCTGGGCCAGCAAGGCGTGGTTGGCGTTGATCGCGCCCACGATCTGCAGCGGGCTTTCCTGTTGTAGTGCGAGACGGAAGCGCTCGCCTGCAGTTTGGGTCGTCATGGCCGTTCAGAGCAAATGCTGCACGCCGGCCTTCTCTTCTTCGAGCTCGGCCAGGGTTTTGTTGATGCGCTCCTGCGAGAACGCGTCGATGGGCAGATCGCGCACCAGTTGGTATTCGCCGCCCGCGCAAGTGACCGGGAAGCCGAATATCGTCTGCTCGGGAATGCCGTAAGACCCGTCCGACGCAATGCCCATGCTCACCCACTTGCCGTTGGTGCCCAGCGCCCAGTCGTGCATGTGGTCGATGGCTGCGTTGGCGGCGGAGGCGGCGGAGCTCAGGCCGCGCGCTTCGATGATGGCCGCGCCGCGCTTGCCCACGGTGGGCAGGAACACGTCGCGGTTCCAGGCATCGTCATGGATCATGTCTTTCACTGACTGGCCGCCCACGGTGGCGAAGCGGTAATCGGCGTACATGGTCGGGGAGTGATTGCCCCAGACGCAGACTTTCTCGATTTCGCCCACTGCCTTGCCGGTTTTGGCAGCGAGTTGGCTGAGCGCGCGGTTGTGATCCAGGCGCAGCATGGCGGTGAAATTTTTTGCCGGTAGATCAGGCGCGGATTTCATCGCGATATAGGCATTGGTGTTGGCCGGATTGCCCACCACCAACGTCTTGACCGTGCGCTTGGCCACGGCATTGAGCGCCTTGCCCTGCGCTGTGAAAATCTGCGCATTGGCCGACAGCAGGTCGCGGCGCTCCATGCCGGGGCCGCGCGGGCGGGCGCCCACCAGCAGGGCGTAGTCCACATCTTTGAAGGCAGTCATCGGATCGCCGTGCGCACTCATGCCAGCCAGCAGCGGAAAGGCGCAATCTTCAAGTTCCATCATCACCCCGCCCAGCGCCTTCTGGGCTTTTTCGTCGGGAATCTCGAGGAGTTGCAGAATCACCGGCTGGTCGGCGCCCAGCATCTGGCCAGAGGCGATGCGAAACAGCAGGGCATAGCCGATCTGGCCAGCGGCTCCGCTGACAGTCACGCGTACGGGGGCTTTGGACATGGTGAAACTCCTGGTCGGTAGGGATTGATGGAGCAGGCGCCCTGCGTGAATAGAGCAACTAGAGCAACACAGCAGGACAGCTCAGCACAACGGCTCTTTGTGCGCCGCAGTATGCGAAAGAAGTGTAGGCCGGGGTCGTTCGGGCGTCAATCACTCTTCTATCTTATATAAGATGTTTTTTATCAAAAGCTGGACAAGGCGGGGCAGCCTATGCTGCAATGCACGACATGATGGCTTCCCGCCCCGCCCCCACTCCAGCGCCCGAGTTGCAGGCCGCCCATGTGTCCGATTCGGCATCCAAATTGGCGTCCAACCCGAGTTTCAGCCCTTTGTATCGGCAGATCAAGGGTCTGATCACGCGCAACCTGCAACAGGGTGACTGGAAGCCGGGAGAACTCATTCCCAGCGAAGCCGATCTGGCGCGGCGCTTTGGCGTCAGCCAGGGCACTGTGCGCAAGGCGGTGGACGAACTCGCGGCCGAAGGGCTGCTGCTGCGACGCCAAGGGCGCGGCACGTTTGTCTCCACGCACCATGAAGAGCGGGTGAAATTCCGTTTCCTGCGCATCGTGCCCGATGCCGCGGCTGATGGCGGGCGTCCCTTGCCGCAGCCCATGGAGCGGCAATTTCTGGAATGCAAGCGCTCCCGCGCCTCACAAGAGGTGGCGCGCACCCTGGGCATCAAGGTCGGCGAGAGCGTGACTCAGATTCGCCGCTTGCTGCTGCTGGCGGGCGAGCCCGTGGTGTTTGAGGATATTTATCTGCCCGGCCCAGCGTTTCGCGGTCTGACCGCGGAGCGGCTGGAAAGTTACCGCGGCCCGCTCTACGCTTTGTTCGAGTCCGAGTTTTCCACCCGCATGGTGCGGGCGGAAGAAAAGCTGCGTGCGGTGAATGCCAGCGCGCAGGAAGCGCAGCTTCTGCGAGTGCGCGAGGCCGAAGCCCTGCTACTCGTCGAACGGCTGTCATTCAGTTATGGTGAACTGCCTGCGGAATACCGCCGAGGGCTATACAACACGAGGCATCATCACTATCGCAATGAGTTGAATTAGTGACCCCGAAAGCATTGCAGTTGCCAGCCCAGCCGTCCGGCTGTCTTGCTGCGATGCAATAGACTTCAAAACAAAAAGCAGTATTCGTTCGTGCATCTACCTCTTGCCGGGTTGATGCGCCGGCCCGAAAACCTGCGATAACAACCGATCACAACGAGGACAGTGTCATGACAAAACCTGCTTCGCCACCGGCCCGGCCGGTTTACCGCAACATCCACATCAGCCAGATCGTGGGCTACCGCCTGCCGCTGGCGGGCCTGGTGTCCATCTTGCACCGCATCAGCGGTGCGGTGATGTTCCTGGCGCTGCCGCTGGTGCTCTGGGCCTTCGATGACAGTCTGCGCAGCGCCGACAGCCACGCGGCCATCACGCAGTTTCTTTCGCACTGGTTCGTCAAGATCATTTTGCTCGGACTGTTCTGGGCGCTGATGCATCACCTCGTGGCCGGGGTGCGGCATTTGTGGATGGATGCGTTTCATGCCGTGAGCAAGGCGCAAGGACAGCAACTGGCCCTCCTCACTTTTGCGGTGTCGCTGGGCCTAACCGCGTTGTTCGGCCTCAAGCTGCTGGGGGTTTACTGACATGGCTGCCGACAAGATTGGAAACAAGCGCCTGGTCGTGGGCGCGCATTACGGCCTGCGCGACTGGATGGCGCAGCGCGTCACCGCAGCCGTCATCGCGGTGTTCACCCTGGTGCTGCTGGCGTATTTCCTCGCGCCCGGCCCACTGAGCTTCGAGCGCTGGCACGATTTGTTCGCCCAGCAGTGGATGAAGCTGCTGACCTTCGTGACGGTGCTGGCGCTGATCTACCACGTCTGGGTGGGCATGCGCGACATCTGGATGGATTACGTCAAACCGGTCGGCGTGCGACTGCTGCTGCAGATCGGCACCATTCTGTGGCTATTGACTTGCGCGGGCTGGGCCTTGCAAGTGTTGTGGAGAGCGTAAATGCAGGTCAGTAATCGCAAATTCGATGTGGTGGTGGTTGGGGCCGGCGGCTCGGGAATGCGCTGCGCGCTGCAACTTGCGCGCGCCGGGCTGGACGTGGCGGTGCTGTCCAAGGTGTTTCCCACGCGCTCGCACACGGTGGCGGCGCAGGGCGGGGTGGCCGCCTCGCTGGGCAATATGAGTGAGGACGACTGGTACTGGCATATGTTCGACACCGTCAAGGGCTCGGACTATCTGGGCGACCAGGATGCGATCGAATTCATGTGCCGCGAGGCCAACAGCGCGGTGTATGAACTCGAACACTTCGGCATGCCCTTCGACCGCAACCCCGACGGCACCATTTACCAGCGACCGTTCGGCGGCCACACCGCCAACTTCGGCGAAAAAGCGGTGCAGCGCGCCTGCGCTGCGGCGGACCGTACCGGCCATGCCATGTTGCATACGCTCTATCAGCAAAACGTGGAGGCCCGCACCCATTTCTTCGTCGAGTGGATGGCGCTCGATCTGATTCGCGATGCCGAGGGCGACGTGCTCGGCGTGGTCGCGCTGGAAATGGAAACCGGCGACGTGACGGTTTTCGAGGGCAAGGCCACGGTGCTGGCCACCGGCGGGGCAGGGCGCATCTTTGCCGCTTCGACCAACGCCTTCATCAACACGGGTGATGGCCTGGGCATGGCCGCGCGCGCCGGGCTGCCGCTGCAGGACATGGAGTTCTGGCAATTCCATCCCACCGGAGTGGCGGGCGCAGGCGTGTTGATCACCGAGGGCGTGCGCGGCGAAGGCGGCATATTGCTCAACGCCAATGGCGAGCGCTTCATGGAGCGCTACGCCCCGACCTACAAAGACCTGGCGCCGCGCGACTTTGTCTCGCGCTCGATGGATCAGGAGATCAAGGAGGGACGGGGCGCGGGGCCGCGCAAGGATCATGTGCTGCTCAAGCTCGATCACCTCGGCGCCGAAACCATCATGAAGCGGCTGCCCTCCATCCGCGAAATCGCCATCCGCTTCGCCAACGTCGATCCGATCAAGGAGCCCATTCCCGTGGTGCCGACCATTCACTACCAGATGGGCGGCATCCCGGCGAATATCCACAGCCAAGTGGTCATGCCGCAGGGCGACGATTCTGCGGCCGTGGTGGGCGGGCTCTACGCCATCGGCGAATGCTCCTGCGTGAGCGTGCACGGCGCCAACCGCCTGGGCACCAACTCGCTGCTCGACCTGCTGGTATTCGGTCGTTCGGCGGGCAACCATATCGTTAACAGCGGCATTCATCAGCGCAGCCACAAACCCCTGCCCAAGGACGCCGCCGATCGCTCGCTGGCGCGTCTGGCGCAGCTCGATGCCTCCAAGAGCGGGGACGGCAGCCATGTGGTGGCCGACGCCATCCGCGCGGCGATGCAGGCGCATTGCGGCGTGTTCCGCACCGAAAAACTCATGGCCGATGGCGTGCGTGCCATTGCCGACATCGCCGGTCAGGTGGATCGCATTCACCTCAAAGACAAATCCAAGGTATTCAACACCGCGCGCATCGAGGCGCTGGAAGTCGACAACCTCATCGAAGTCGCCAAGGCCACCATGGTTTCGGCCGAGGCGCGCAAGGAGAGCCGCGGCGCGCACTATCACAACGATCACACCGAGCGCGATGACCAGGACTGGCTCAAGCACACCCTGTGGTGGCGCGAGGGCAATCGCCTGAGCTACAAGCCGGTGAAGCTCAAGCCGCTGACCGTCGAGTCCTTCAAGCCCAAGGCACGCACTTTCTGATGGATCAACAGCCTGCGCACGGCGGGCAAGAGGAGCGCATATGAACGACACGCGCAAGATGAAGTTTTCGATCTACCGCTACGACCCCGATAAAGACGCCAAGCCCTACATGCAGGACTATGAGGTGACGTTGCAGCACACCGACAAGATGCTGCTCGATGCCATCCAACGCATCAAGTGGGAACTCGACGATTCCCTCTCCATCCGCCGCTCCTGCCGCGAAGGGGTGTGCGGGTCGGATGCGATGAACATCAACGGCAAAAACGGCTTGGCCTGCATCACCAACCTGCTCACCCTCAAGGAGCCGGTGGTGCTCAAGCCCTTGCCGGGACTGCCGGTCATCCGCGACCTGATCGTGGACATGACCCAGTTCTTCAATCAGTATCACTCGATCAAGCCCTATCTAGTCAACAACACGCCGCCTCCGGAAAAAGAGCGTCTGCAAAGCCCCGCCGAGCGCGAAGAGCTCAACGGTCTTTACGAGTGCATTCTGTGCGCGAGTTGCAGCACCAGTTGCCCGAGTTTCTGGTGGAACCCCGACAAATTCGTCGGTCCCGCAGGGCTTTTGCAGGCCTATCGATTCATCGCCGACAGCCGCGACGAAGCCACGGGCGAGCGCCTCGACAATCTGGAAGATCCCTATCGCCTGTTCCGCTGTCACACCATCATGAACTGCGTGGACGTGTGCCCGAAAGAGCTCAATCCCACGCTGGCCATCAGCAAAATCAAGGAGATGATGGTGCGCCGCGCCGTCTGAGTCCGCCGTGTTGCACGTGAACGCTCCTGCCGACGCCGCCGACCTGTCCCGGCTGCGCTGGCGCGCGCGGCGCGGCATGCTGGAGAACGATCTGATTCTGCAGCGCTACTTTGCCCAACGTGAAACGCCGCTCAGCAGCGAAGAGGTGGCGGCGCTGGGCGCCCTGCTCGCACTGGACGACAACACGCTCTTTGATCTTTTCATGCGTAAAACACCGCTCCCGGAAGAACTGGATACACCGCAGATCCGGGGCTTGCTTGACACCTTGCAGCGCTTGTGAGCCCGCAAGTGCGGGCTTGCGTCATTCCGTCCCCGGGGTCTGCCTCCGGGAGCCTCAATACACAGTCCCCGGAGATTTCAAAATGACCCCTTCAAGCGATAAAGCCACGCTCTCGTTCAGCGACGGAGCACCGAGCGTCGACCTGCCGATTTACAAAGGCACCATCGGCCCGGACGTGATCGACATCCGCAAGCTCTACGGCCAGACCGGCAAATTCACCTACGACCCGGGCTTTCTTTCCACCGCCTCGTGCAGCTCGGCCATCACTTATATCGACGGCGACAAGGGCGAGCTGCTGTACCGTGGTTATCCCATCGACCAGATCGCGGTGCAGTGCGATTACATGGAGACTTGCTACCTCATCCTCTACGGCGAGCTGCCCAACGCCGAACAGAAAAAGGCCTTCTCCGATCGCGTGACCCAGCACACCATGGTGCACGAGCAGATGCAGTTCTTTCTGCGCGGATTCCGCCGTGACGCCCATCCGATGGCGGTGCTCACCGGACTGGTGGGGGCGATGTCGGCGTTCTATCCCGATTCGATCAACGTCAACGACCCCGAGCAGCGCGACATTTCGGCCATCCGTCTCATCGCCAAGATGCCCACGCTGGTGGCCATGGCCTACAAGTACAACCAGGGGCAGCCCTATATGTATCCGCGCAACGACTTGAGCTATGCGGCCAACTTCATGCGCATGATGTGGGCCACGCCCTGCGAGGATTACATGCCCAACCCGGTGATCGAGCGCGCGCTCGACCGCATTTTCATCCTCCATGCCGATCACGAGCAGAACGCTTCCACCTCCACGGTGCGGCTGTGTGCCTCCAGCGGCACCAACCCTTTCGCGGCCATCGCGGCGGGCGTGGCCTGCCTGTGGGGCCCGGCGCACGGCGGCGCGAACGAAGCCTGTCTGAACATGCTCGACGACATCCAGGCCAAGGGCGGCGTGGCGAAGATCGGCGAGTTCATCAGCGAAGTCAAAGACAAGAACTCCTCGGTGCGGCTGATGGGCTTCGGCCACCGCGTCTACAAGAACTACGACCCGCGCGCCAAGCTGATGCGCGAGACCTGCCACGAAGTGCTTGACGCCCTGGGCCTGCACAACGACCCGCTGTTCAAGCTGGCGATGACGCTGGAAAAAATCGCGCTGGAAGACGACTACTTCATCCAGCGCAAGCTCTATCCCAACGTCGATTTTTATTCGGGCATCGTGCAGAAGGCCATCGGCGTGCCGGTGTCACTGTTTACCGCCAACTTCGCGCTGGCGCGCACCGTGGGCTGGATCGCCCAGCTCAACGAAATGCTCACCGATCCCGAGTACAAGATCGGTCGTCCGCGCCAGCTGTTCACCGGGTCGGTGCGCCGCGATGTCAAGCCCATTGCGGAGCGCGGCTGATTGGTCGGCATTGATTTACTGCCTGTAAAGACCGCGCTGGGCGCGGTCTTTTTTTGCTCAAAGCTTTGTTTATTCCGGCGTCGCGACCGGGAGCAGCATCACCAGTTTGTACTCCGGGTGCAGCGCCGCCCGCAGGGTGAGTTGTTCATACACCAGGCGGCCGTGCCACGGATGGACAAAGCCCCTTTCGCCGCCTTCGCGCTCCTGCACATCATTGAGTTTCCAGAATGCGTCAAACTCGGGGCTGAGCGCGCTCAGTTCATCGATCAAGGCGCGCAAGGGCGAGGTGTGCAGGCGCCCGCCGCAGTCCGCCCGGAATTCCGCCACAAGCCGCTGCGAACGTAGCGGCCAATTTTCGATCAGCTCGCGCGCCTGCGGGTTGAAAAACAGAAAGCGCAACAGGTTGGGCGGCTTTGCAGCGGCTGGTTCGGCCTGTGGTGCGGTGTCTGGCGCGGTGTCTGGCGCGGCGGGGGGCGCCTGCCAGCCGAGAAACAGATCTTGCGCCTGAGCGTTGCCAGCCAACACGTCCCATCGCTGGTTGAGCACATAGGCGGGATGGACTATGACATGCACGCTGCGCAGAACGGCATCGACCGCTTTCGCCGGTGTCGCCGGTTCGCTCGGGTCGCGCCGCTGTGCCAGTTCGAACAGATAGGCGCGCTCCGCGGGGGTCAGTTGCAGCGCGTGCGCCACACGCTCCAGCGTCTTGGGTGAAGGCGCGACCGGCCGCCCCTGTTCCAGCCAGGTGATCCAGGTGGCGCTGACGCCGCAGAGCGAGGCGAGCTCTTCGCGGCGCAGTCCGGGCGCTCGCCGCCGCCCCGTCGCGGGCAGGCCCGCTGCGGCAGGCGACAGACGGTTGCGGTGCAGACGGATGAACTCGCCCAGAAGGCGGCTGCCCTGGCGCGAATCGGAGGTCATGAGGGATGACGGCGGCGACATGGTCGTTCAAGAAAACGAAGGCGAAGGTTAGGACGACTGCAGGCTCCCAGGCTGGTAGGTTTTTATACTAGGATATCTTGTCATCTTGTACCAGGAAAAATGCTGGGCTATCTTTGCCTCCATCGTCTTTGCATCGTCTTGGAGCGCCCTCTTGAAACAGCCCGCTTTGGCCGCGCATCAGTTCGGCGCCACCGCCGCCGCCTATCTCACCAGCACCGTTCATGCGCAGGGGCACGATCTGCAGCGTCTTGGTGCGATAGTGCAGAAAGAGCACCCCTGCCGGGCGCTCGACCTCGGTTGCGGGGCCGGACACGCCAGCTTCGCCCTGGCAGCCGTGGGCGCGCAGGTCACCGCCTTGGATCTGTCGCCCGCGATGCTCGCCATCGTGGCGCAAGAGGCAGCAACTCGCGGCCTGCACGATCTGCAGACTTGCCAGGGTCCGGCCGACAAACTGCCCTTCGCCGATGCCAGCTTCGATCTGGTAGCCACCCGTTTTTCCGCGCACCACTGGCCTGATGTGCCTGCCGCATTGCGCGAAATGCGCCGGGTCATCAAGCCGCAGGGCACGCTGGTCATCATCGATGTCGTGGCCCTGGAGTCGCCGCTGTGCGACACCCTTCTGCAGACGGTGGAGATATTGCGCGACGCTTCGCATGTGCGCGATTACCGCGTTTCCGAATGGAGCGCCATGCTGCAGCAGGCCGGCTTTGCCGCGCCGAGTATGGAGGGCTGGAGTCTGACCATGGAATTCGCCTCGTGGGTGGCGCGCATGCGCACCCCGGAGCTGCGCGTGCAGGCCATTCGCGACGTGTGGGCGAAGGCGCCGCAGGAGGCGCGCGAGGCAATGCGCGTTCAGCCGGATGGATCGTTCGATCTGTCCGTGGCATGGCTGCAAACTCAGCCGAGCACGGCGTGAAGCGCGCCAACTAAAATCAACCTTTCATGACAAGTCTTGCGCACACCGCGAACAAGACGCAGGAGATGCCGATGGGCCGAACGCTGTACGACAAATTGTGGGACGAGCATGTGGTGCGTACCGAGGAAGACGGTACCGCGCTGCTTTACATCGACCGCCACCTGGTGCATGAAGTCACCAGCCCGCAGGCCTTTGAAGGGCTGCAACTCGCGGGCCGCAAGGTCTGGCGCCTGAGCGCCAATCTGGCGGTGGCCGACCACAATGTGCCCACGACCGACCGCTCGGAAGGCATTGCCGATCCGATTTCGCGGCTGCAGGTCGAGACGCTCGACGCCAACTGCGCCGCCAACGGCATCACCGAGTTCCGCATGAACGATCGCCGCCAGGGCATCGTGCATGTCATCGGCCCGGAGCAGGGCGCCACCTTGCCGGGCATGACCGTGGTCTGCGGCGATTCGCACACCAGCACGCACGGCGCTTTCGGCGCGCTGGCCTTTGGTATCGGCACCAGTGAAGTCGAGCATGTGCTGGCCACGCAAACCCTGCTCGCGCCCAAGATGAAGAATATGCTGGTGCGCATGGACGGACCGCTGCCCGTGGGCTGCCGCGCCAAAGACATCGCACTGGCCGTCATCGGCAAGATCGGCACCGCAGGCGGCACCGGCTACACCATCGAGTTCGGCGGCAGCACCATTGCCGCGCTCAGCATGGAAGGCCGCATGACTCTGTGCAATATGGCCATCGAAGCGGGCGCGCGCGCCGGGCTGGTGGCCGTAGACGACACGACGATCAATTACGTGCGCGGCCGTCCCTTCGCGCCCACCGGCGTGGCGTGGGATATGGCGGTGCGGTACTGGCGTGGCCTGCATTCCGACGCCGACGCCCAGTTCGACCGCGTGGTCACGCTCGACGCCCGCGAACTCGTGCCGCAAGTCACCTGGGGCACTTCGCCCGAAATGGTGCTGCCTATCGACGCCCGCGTGCCCGATCCCGACAAAGAGAAAGACGCCAACAAGCGCTCGGCGATGGAACGCGCGCTGACCTATATGGGCCTGGAGCCGAACAAGGCCATTGCCGATATCCGCATCGACAAGGTGTTCATCGGCTCCTGCACCAATTCGCGTATCGAAGACCTGCGCGATGCGGCGCAGGTGGTGGCCGGACGGCATATCGCCGCGAATGTGCGGCAGGCGCTGGTGGTACCGGGCTCGGGTCTGGTGAAGGCGCAGGCCGAAGCCGAAGGGCTGGACAAGATTTTCAGGGCCGCGGGCTTTGAATGGCGCGAGCCCGGCTGCTCCATGTGTCTGGCCATGAACGCCGACCGCCTGGAGCCGGGCGAACGTTGCGCCTCCACCTCCAATCGCAACTTTGAAGGGCGGCAGGGGGCAGGCGGGCGGACCCATCTGGTCAGCCCGGCGATGGCCGCGGCCGCGGCAGTTGCCGGTCATTTTGTCGATGTGCGCAAACTGTGACGGTTCACCCCGTCTTTTTTCAGGAGATTGAAATGAAACCTCTGCTGTCCCTTCTTCTGCTTGCCGCCACGCTGCTGTCGCTGACCGCCTGCAACACCGTGGCGGGTGTGGGCCAGGATCTCAAGGCCGGTGGCCAGGCCATCACCAACGCGGCTGACAAGTCGAAATAACACCCGAACGCCCCGGCAACGCGGCAAGACATCATGGAAAAATTCGTCGTCCACAAGGGACTGGTCGCGCCAATGGATCGCGACAACGTCGACACCGACGCCATCATCCCCAAGCAGTTCCTGAAGTCGATCCGTCGCAGCGGCTTCGGCCCGAATCTGTTTGACGAGTGGCGCTATCTCGATCACGGCGAGCCCGGGCAAGACCCTGCCACCCGCAAACCCAACCCTGACTTCGCGCTCAACCAGCCGCGCTATGCGGGGGCGAGCATTCTGTTGGCGCGGGATAACTTCGGTTGCGGTTCGTCCCGCGAACACGCGCCCTGGGCGCTGCAGCAATACGGCTTTCGTGCCCTGATCGCCAGCAGCTATGCCGACATTTTCTACAACAACTGCTTCAAGAACGGCGTGCTGCCGATTGTGTTGTCGAAAGCGCAGGTGGCGCGGCTGTTCGACGAACTCTATGGTTTCGTCGGTTACTCGCTCACCATCGATCTGCCGCGGCAGGTGGTGGTCAAGCCCGATGGCAGCGAACTGGCCTTCGAGGTCGGCGACTTCCGCAAGCACTGCCTGATCAACGGACTCGACGACATCGGCCTCACCCTCGGCCATGCGCAAGAGATCCGCGCCTATGAGGCAGAGCGCCTGGCGCGCATGCCCTGGCTCGACAACCGCATTCTTTGACGCGTTTTCTACATTCCTACGCGAAAACTTCCTCATGAAAATTGCCGTACTGCCCGGAGACGGAATCGGGCCCGAGATCATTGCCGAAGCCGTCAAGGTGCTCCAGCGCATTGCGCAAGACGGGTTCGATTTCACCTTCGAGTTTGCGCCGGTCGGCGGCTCAGCCTATGCCGCCAGCGGCCATCCTCTGCCTGAGGCCACGCTGAATCTGGCCAAAGCCGCCGACGCGGTGCTGTTCGGCGCCGTGGGCGACTGGAAGTACGACACGCTGGATCGGCATCTTCGCCCCGAACAGGCCATTCTGGGCTTGCGCAAGAACCTGGGCCTGTTCGCCAATCTGCGCCCCGCCATCCTGTATGCCGAATTGGCCGATGCCTCCAGCCTGAAGCCCGAAGTGGTGTCGGGCCTGGACATTCTCATCGTGCGCGAACTCACTGGCGACATCTACTTCGGTCAGCCGCGCGGCCGCCGCACCGCGCCCGACGGTGCCTTCGCTGGCCAGCCCGAAGCCTTTGACACCATGCGCTACAGCCGCCCGGAAATCGAGCGCATTGCGCATGTCGCGTTCAAGGCGGCGCAGGGCCGCAACAAACGCCTGACCAGTGTGGACAAGGCCAATGTGCTGGAGACCTTCCAGTTCTGGAAAGACATCGTCACCGAAGTCGGCCAGCAGTACCCTGACGTGCAGCTCGACCATATGTATGTGGACAACGCGGCGATGCAGCTCGTCAAGGCGCCGAAAAAATTCGACGTCATCGTCACCGGCAATATGTTCGGCGACATTCTCAGCGACGAGGCGTCGATGCTCACCGGCTCCATTGGCATGCTGCCGTCGGCGTCGTTGAACGAAAAGGGACAGGGCTTGTATGAACCGAGCCACGGCAGCGCGCCCGACATCGCCGGTCAGGGTATCGCCAATCCGCTGGCGACCATTCTGAGTGCGGCGATGATGCTGCGGCATTCGCTCGGATTGCCGGAGCAGGCCGACCGCATCGAGGCCGCCGTGCAGAAGGCGCTCGCACAGGGCTTGCGCACACCGGACATTCACGCGCCGGGCACGCAGAAAGTCAGCACCGCGCAAATGGGCGACGCGGTGGTTGAGGCGCTTGGTTGAGTGCAGCATTGGAAAGACAACACATAACGGAACGGATGATGGCAACGACTTTGGTGGGTTTGGTGGGATGGCGCGGCATGGTGGGCTCCGTGCTGATGCAACGCATGCGCGAAGAGGGTGATTTCGACCTGATCGAACCGCTGTTTTTCAGCACCAGCAACGCGGGCGGCAAAGCCCCGGCGGAAGCGAAAAATGAAACCACCCTGCAGGACGCGCATGACTTGGAGCAACTGCGCCGCTGCGACATCATCCTCACCGCGCAGGGCGGCGACTACACCACGGCGGTGTTCGACACACTGCGCGCCTCCGGCTGGAAGGGGCATTGGATCGACGCCGCATCCACCCTGCGCATGCGCGACGACTGCGTCATCATTCTCGACCCGGTCAACCGCCCCGTCATTGATGCGGCGATGAGCAAAGGGGGCAACAACTGGATCGGCGGCAACTGCACCGTGAGCTGCATGCTCATGGGCGTGGGCGCGCTTTACAAGGCCGGACTGGTGGAGTGGATGACCAGCATGACCTATCAGGCAGCCTCGGGCGGCGGCGCGCAGCACATGCGCGAATTGCTCACGCAGTTCGGCACGCTCAACGCATCGGTGCGGGCGCTGCTGGACGACCCGGCTTCGGCCATTCTGGCCATCGACCGCGATGTGCTGGCCCAGCAAAAGGCGCTCGACGCCGCGCAGACCCAGCACTTCGGCGTGCCCTTGGCCGGCAGCCTGATTCCCTGGATCGATAAGGACCTGGGCAACGGCGTGTCGCGCGAAGAGTGGAAGGGCGGGGCGGAGACCAACAAGATCCTCGGGCAGGGCGCGGGGTTCGGCTCGCCTGCAGTGCCGGTCGATGGTTTTTGCGTGCGCGTCGGCGCCATGCGCTGCCACAGTCAGGCGCTGACCTTCAAGCTCAAGAAAGACGTTCCGCTCGATGAGATCGAAGACATGATCGCGGCCGATAACGACTGGGTTCGGGTCGTCCCCAACGAACGCGAAGCCACCGTGCAGCAACTCACCCCGGTGGCGGTGACCGGCACGATGCAGATCCCGGTGGGCCGCCTGCGCAAGCTGGCCATGGGGCCAGACTATCTGGGCGCGTTCACCGTGGGCGACCAATTGTTGTGGGGCGCGGCTGAGCCGTTGCGTCGCATGCTGCGCATTCTGCTTGAGCGTCGTTGACTGCCGGGTTTCCACGGCAAGTCACCCGAAATCGCCGGAATGCCACAGTTGCCGGGCTTGTGCCCGCCTGTCTTGGCGCATCAACTTGTCAGCCTAATTTGTTGATGATATGGTGAAATTTGACGCAATTTACTTCTGCGGCCGCAGAGAAATTTGCGCACTCGACATGATCAAAAATTGGGGGGCAGCCGACATGCTGCGACAGAACACTCGACGTCTGGCTCTGGCAATTGCCTTGGGCGCAACTGCTGGTCAGGCCTATGCATTCGGCCTCGGGGGTATCAAGGTGCAGTCCGCCTTGGGCCAGCCCCTGAGGGCGGAAATCGACATTACCCAGATCAGCGCTGACGAGGCGTCCTCACTGCAGGTGGGCGTTGCGCCGCCCGATGCGTTTCAGGCGGCCAAGCTGCATTACAGCAGTGCGCTGTCGGGCGTGCGGATCAAGCTTGAACGTAGCCCGGAAGGCCGCGCCTATCTGCGCGTCACGTCCAACAGCCCGATCAACGAACCCTTTCTCGATCTTCTCATCCGTGCGCAGTGGGCCAATGGTCAGTTGAGCCGCGACTACACCCTGTTGCTCGACCCGCCCAATTTCCAGAGCACCCCCACACCGACTCAGGTGCCGGTTCAGACTGCCGCACCTTCGCCTGCGCCCGCCATGCCGGCGGCACCCTCGGTGTCGAATGCTGCCAATGCTGCCAATACCCCGACCCCGGCGATGCCGGTTGCGCCTGCGCTGCAAACGCCGCGGCCTTCGGTGATTGCGAAAAAATCGCCCGCCAAGTCCGCTGCGGCTTCAGGTCAGTATGTGGTCAAGCAGGG